>DASSWD010000131.1:0-2946 GCA_035705335.1 Marinobacter sp.
CCGGAATTCGATCATTTCCCGGAATTTCCAGGTGGTGTCCACATGCAGCAGCGGGAACGGTGGCTTGCCCGGGAAGAAGGCTTTGCGGGCAAGGTGCAGCATCACGGCAGAGTCCTTGCCAATGGAATACAGCATCACCGGGTTGTCAAATTCGGCGGCGACTTCCCGGATAATGTGGATGCTCTCGGCTTCCAGCTGTTTCAGGTGGGTAAGATTGTATGCGGTCATGGTCATCCGTTGCCCTGTCAGGCCGTGTCATGGCTGTCAATTAACGGGGCCATGATAACAGAGCTCTGGATGGTATAAGAAGAACGCTGGTAAGAATTTAAGGTTCTAATAATATAGCACCGACCGACTGCTGGAGTTGCTGAAGATCAGAACAACACCCGGTCAGTGATCGGCGCTGGCAGCCTTGGCGTCGGCCAGCAGCGTGGACACGTAGCGGTCAACGTAATCGAAACCGTTGCCCTCAAATTCGCTGAACTGGATGCCAATCTGGAATTCGTCCCGGGCAATTCGGCGAATATGGACGATGTTGCCATCGGCCAGGATGATGACCGGCTGGGTGGGCAACACCGGCACGGCGAACCGGGCTTTGACGGAAATCCATTTGCCTGGCGCGGGCGGGCGCATGCCGGGCACCAGTTTACTGGCGGTGGTCTTGTCGCAGGCCACCATCACACCGGTACGGGACATGTTCGAGACCCGACAGGTCAGGCAGCCACCGTCGGTTTTCTCGATGGTGATCTCGGTTGACACTTCCACCCGCTGTTGATTGCGCAGGTTTGGCTTGGCGGCAAAGGGTTTCATAATCACTTTTCGGGCGCGTTTGGTTTCAAATGAAGCTGCCTTTCCCATAAATGCCTTCCACAAAAACATATAACCGTTTGAAAGTGTAGTTGTTTAAATACTGAACAGCAAGGATGTCACCCGGTAGTACCTGTTCATTGTGACGATACCATGAAATTTTTCTGAACACGGTGTCACAAATTTCTTTGCAGGGTTTGGCGTTACACCGGTAAATACGGGTGCATTCGGGGTCAGATGCAGGCTGACGTTGGCACGGTGCTGCGGTAAAATCCCCGGCTACATTCATCAGGAGCCAGGCTCCGGGATTCCCCAGGACTTATGAGCGAAAAACAGCACCCTGCCGCCGGTGGCAAAGTTGGATTCATCAGCCTCGGCTGCCCCAAGGCGCTGGTAGACTCCGAGCGGATTCTCACCCAGCTGCGTCTGGACGGTTACGACGTGGTGCCTACCTACAATGATGCGGATATTGTTGTGGTGAACACCTGCGGCTTTATCGACGCCGCCAAGCAGGAATCCCTGGACGCCATCGGTGAGGCCATCAGCGAAAACGGCAAGGTGATCGTCACCGGCTGCATGGGCGTGGAGGCGGACAAAATCCGGGAAACCCACCCCAGCGTGCTGGCGGTCTCCGGCCCTCATGCCTATGAGGAAGTGGTCGGCGCGGTGCATCAGTTCGTGCCGCCGAAGAAACAGCATGATCCGTTCCTCGATCTGGTGCCACCACAGGGGGTCAAGCTGACCCCGCGGCACTATGCCTACCTGAAGATTTCCGAAGGCTGCAACCATCGCTGCACCTTTTGCATCATTCCGTCCATGCGCGGCGATCTGGTCAGCCGGCCCATCGGCGATGTGATGGACGAAGCCCAGCGCCTGGTGGATGCCGGGGTGAAAGAACTGCTGGTGATCTCCCAGGACACCTCCGCCTACGGCGTGGACATCAAGTACCGCACCGGTTTCTGGCAGGGCCGCCCGCTGAAAACGAAGATGCAGGCGCTGTGTGAAGCCCTGGGCGACCTGGGGGTGTGGGTGCGGCTACACTACGTGTACCCCTATCCCCACGTGGATGACATCGTCCCGCTGATGGCCGAGGGCAAGATCCTGCCGTACCTGGACATCCCGTTCCAGCATGCCAGCCCGCGGGTGCTCAAGGCGATGAAACGTCCGGCCCACGACAGCAAGACGCTGGAGCGCATACGCACCTGGCGTGAGATCTGCCCGGAACTGACCATCCGCTCCACCTTTATTGTCGGATTTCCCGGCGAAACCGAGGAAGACTTCCAGTACCTGCTGGACTGGCTGGACGACGCCCAGCTGGATCGCGTCGGGGCGTTCAAGTACAGCCCCGTGGAAGGAGCCAGAGCCAACGACCTGGAAGGTGCCGTGCCGGAAGAGGTGAAAGAAGAGCGGTTGGCCCGGTTTATGGAAAAGCAGGCGGAGATCTCCGCTGCGCGCCTGCAGCGTAAGATTGGCCAGGTGATTGAGGTGCTGATTGACGAAGTAGATGAAGAGGGCGCTATTGGTCGCTCTAAAGCCGATGCCCCGGAAATCGACGGCATGGTCTACCTGAACGACGAAACCGAGCTGACACCGGGTGAGATTGTCCGGGCCCGGGTGGAGCACGCCGACGAGCACGATCTCTGGGGCGTTCTGGTGTAGCCGATCCGCTGGTGATACAAAGCGGGGCAGCGTTCGCTGCCCCGTTTTCATTTAATGGACGGTTAAAAGGCCGGTGCGGTTGATGGCGCTCAGGCGACCTCCACCAGAACCTCGCCCGGTGTGACCCGGTCGCCCTTGGTGATGTGAACGGCCTGCACCTTGCCATCAATGCTGGTATGGACCTCAGTTTCCATTTTCATGGCTTCAATGATCAGCACGGCCTGGCCAGCCTTTACGTCGTCCCCCACATTCACCAGCACGTCCACCACATTCCCGGGCATGGCGGTGTAGACATCGCCCGGCGCCGAGGCCTGTTTGCGGCCAGTGCTGCCTTCGGACACGTACTCGTTGAGGGATTCGAACACTACCTCTTCCGGCATGCCGTCCAGCGACAGGTAAAGCTTGCGTTTGCCCGCACCTGAGGTGCCCACGCCGGTGACCGCCACCTCGTAGGTTTCGCCGTGCACATCAATGCGGAAC
>DASSWD010000132.1:0-10420 GCA_035705335.1 Marinobacter sp.
ATGCGCGCGATGATGATGGCGGTAGCCAGCTACCAGCTATGGCTGCACTGGCGCCAACCGGCGCTGCACCTGGCCCGCCAGTTCACCGACTTCGAACCCGGCATTCACTATTCCCAGACCCAGATGCAGTCCGGCCTGACCGGAATCAACGCCTTGCGCATCTACAACCCGGTACTGCAAAGCCAGAAACTGGACCCGGACGGCGAGTTCATCCGCCGCTGGATTCCGGAACTGGCGGGGGTGCCGGCCGAGATGATCCACACCCCCTGGCTGATGACCCCGGCCCAGAAGCAGCGCTATGGCGGCAACACCTACACCGCTCCGGTGTGCGATCACGAGCAGGCCGCCCGATCGGCCCGCAAGGCGATCGGGGATTTTCGCAAGCAGTACGTCAGCCGGGAGGAAACCCACCGTGTGCTGGACCGCCACGGCAGTCGAAAGGGACCGGTTCAGAAACGGCCCAAGGTAGCGGACAGGAAAAAGAATGAGGGTTCGGATAGCGGCGATCAGCTTTCCCTTTTCTGACCGGAAAACGCGAACACAGCGCAGAGAGTCAAAGCAAAAACACCCCGAACCGCTTCATCACCAAGGCCAGCACACCAAAGCACACCATGGTCAGCAACGCGCTGGCACCGAGGGACCACCAGAAGCCGATCCGCGGCAGGATAAAGGGAAACAACAGGAACATCGGCAGGGTCGGCAGCACGTACCAGAAGGTGTACCAGGCATGGTTACTGATTTTCTCGTCGGGCTGGTGTTCCAGGTACAGCCAGATCATCGCCAGCACGGTCACCATGGGCAGCGCGGCAATCAGGGCGCCAACCTTGTCGCTGCGTTTGGCCACTTCCGAAATCAGCACCACCAGGGCGGCGGTGATGGCGTATTTGGTGATGATCCAGGCCATGCTGAGGCGCTCCGCTGACGAGGCTAGGGAAGAGAAGAGTGGCCCGGGCGCTGACCAGCAGCCGACCCGGGCAATGTAAGCCTAGAACATCAAACGGGCGCCCACCACGGCAAACCAGTCTTCCGTGCTGCCACCCGAGTCGCGCGCCAGGTCAGCGGTGTTGCCGTATTTACGTTCATGAACCACACCCACGTAGGGCGAGAACGCGCGGTCGATCAGGTCGTAGCTGAGCCTGAGCCCGGTCTCGGTTGAATTCAGGCCGGATCCGACGCCGATTTCCCGATCCTCGGAGAAGGCCACGAGGGTTTCAAAGGTGGCCGAAACGATCCAGTAATTGGTCACCAGCAGTTCGTACTCCGCCTCAAAATCCACGGAGGCGTCGCCCTCATCGCTGACGTACAGGTTGGTGTCAATTTCGAACCAGTAGGGCGCCAGGCCGGTCAGGCCCAGCACGCTGTAAACCCGGTCAGGACCTTCCGGCGTGTCGATCCGCACCCCGGCCTTGGCGTCCCAGAACTCCGCGACCGGAATCTGGCCCACAAACTGGTTCTCCAGGGTTTCCCAGGCGTTGTGGGCCTCTTCCCATTCGCCCTCGAACAGCCAGCGGAATTTGAACTCGTCGCTACCGTAGAAGGCATCGCCCTCCAACACGGCGAGCTCCTCATCGGCGTCGCTGTAACGGTACTCGAACTTCTCGGCGATGATGCCCCATTGGGCGCCGGCGCTGTGGGCGGCAATCGCCATGTCTTCCTGGCCGTGTGCAACCGTTGCCAAAAGCAGCGCCAGAGCGCCCGCAGCATGAGATGTTGCCCGCATCATGCGTCACCTCCCTGGTCGCCCTGTGCTTTCGCAGCCATCTGGTCGTCCGGGCCGCCTTCCACCACAACCTTCCGGAACATGCCTGCTGCCGCGTGATAGGCCAGATGGCAATGGAACACCCACTCGCCCGTGGCATCAACTTCTGTCTCCATGTACACGGTGGTCGCCGGCGCCACGCTGATCACGTGTTTGACCGGATTCCACTTATCAGCGCCGACATCAAGAATCGACCACATGCCGTGCAGGTGCATGGGGTGGGTCATCATGGTCTCGTTGACGAATTTGAAACGTACGCGTTCGCCGTATTGCAGCACGATGGGGTCGGCGTCCTGGTATTTCACGCCGTTGATACTCCACTCGTAACGTTCCATGTTGCCAGTCAGGCGCAGCTCGATCTCGCGGGTGGGCTCCCGGTCTTCGTACAACGGCTTCTGGGCGCGCAAATCCTGGTACGAAAGGAACTTGCCACCGTTGGCGGCGGTCGGCGTCAAACCGCTGCCACGGGCATAGAACGGATCTTCCGGCATGCCGGCACCATGGTCCATGCCGGCCATGTTGCCATGGTCCATACCGGACATACTGCCGTGGTCCATCCCACCTTCCGCCATCTCGCCGTGCCTCATGGCGCCGTGATCCATATCGCCGTGGTCCATATGTCCCGCCATATCGGCCATGGTCAGAACCGGCGGCTCGCGGCGCTCTGGCATTTCAGCCACCATGCCCTCACGTGGGGCCAGGGTGCCCCGGGCGTAACCCGAACGCCCCATGGATTCGGCGAAGATGCTGTAGGCCTTTTCGTCCTTGATGTGAACAATGACATCGTAGGTTTCAGCCACGCCGATACGGAACTCATCCACCTTGACCGGCTGCACATTGTTGCCGTCGGCCTGAACCACGGTCATTTCCAGCCCGGGAATGCGCACGTCAAAATAGGTCATGGCCGACGAGTTGATGAACCGCAGGCGGACCCGGTCGCCAGGCTCGAACAGCCCGGTCCAGTTCTGCTCCGGCCCCATGCCGTTGATCAGACCAGTAAACCCCTGCACGTCCTCGATGTCCGCCTTCATCATGCGCATCTCTCCCCACATAAGGCGATCCTTCAGCGTGGCCATAAAGCCTTGCTCGGCAGACTCCTCGAAGAAGTCACCCACCGTCTGCTGCTGACGGTTGTAGTAATCCGCCGACATTTTCAGGTTGCGCATGATGCGATCGCCGGAATGGGGGTGCTTGTCGGTCAGTTGCACCACGTATTCCCGGTCGTACCGGAACGGCTCCCGGCCCTTGGGCTCAATGACAATAGCGCCATAGGCGCCGTCGGGTTCCTGAAACCCGGAATGGCTGTGGTACCAGTAGGTGCCGGCCTGAACAATAGGAAACCGATAGGTAAAAGTTTCACCGGGCTTTATCCCCGGAAAACTGATGCCGGGTACGCCGTCCTGATCATAGGGAAGGATCAGCCCGTGCCAGTGGATGGAGGTCATCTGGTCCAGATTGTTGGTGACATTGATGGTCACCTCCTCGCCTTCCTTGAAGCGGAGCACCGGGCCGGGCGAGGCCCCGTTGTAACCGATGCCTTCCTTGACAAAGTCACCGGTGTCGATCTGCACCCGGTCCACGGTAATGTTGTATTCCCCGGCCCGGGCGCTCAGCGACAACAGGGCCAGCAGGGGTATCGTCCATATCATCTTTTTCATAGTGGCTCGCATGACTACGTTTGGGTCACTACCTTTGGGTCTGTGTGGAGGGGTTGGTTTATTCGACCGTCAGGTCACCGTACATGCCGACGGAATAGTGCCCGGGCACGTTGCAGGCAAATTCCAGGTCGCTGGCTTCGGTGAATTTCCAGACGATCTCGGCGGTCTCGCCCGGCTCGAGCAGCACGCTGTTGGGGTCGTCATGCTTCATGGAATGGTCGCCCATGTCCATATTCATCATTTCCCGGTCCAGCCGGTCACCCTTGATCACGCCGTGGTCCACCATCATCTGCATTTCGTCCTGGTGGGCCTGGTGCATGGCGGCGGTGCCGATGTTGAATTCGTGCACCAGCGCACCTTCATTGGTGACACGGAAGCGCACGGTTTCACCGGCCTGAACGTTGATGGATTCCGGTTCGAAATAGTTGTCCAGCATGGTGACCTCGATGGTGCGGCTGACGTCGGCAGGAATGCCCTGCTCTCCAGCCGCCCCGCCGCCGTGGTGCCCGCCGTGCTCACCTGCCGCCAACGCGCCGTTGGCCAACGCCGCAAAAGTCAAACCGGCCAGAAGTGAATAGTTCGTCATGGGTGCTCTCCGTCAGGATGGGATAGGACACGGTGCCTGTTTCGCCCATACTATCGGTGATCAACCTGAATCCTTCCTGAAAACCCGGCGCGGTATTGGTGTCGCGGATTTTCAGCCTGGTTTCAGGTTCTGAGGGCAGTCTGACGAGCTGGTCATGGTTATCGAGGAAGGGTCCGGGATGCGTCTGTTACTGGTAGAAGACGACGAGCTGTTGTCCGACAGTCTCTCGCAAGTGCTGCAGCGGGCAGGCTTCACCGTCGATATCGCCCGCTCGGCACGGGTTGCAGAACAGTTGGCGCAACAGGAGAGTTACCGGGCGGTGGTGCTTGATCTTGGATTACCCGATGGCAACGGCCTGGACCTGCTCAGGGCCTGGCGCCAGCAGAGCCTGGATTTGCCGGTCGTTATTCTGACGGCCCGCGGCAACTGGCAGGATAAGGTCAACGGATTGAAAGCCGGTGCCGACGATTACCTCGCCAAGCCCTTCCAGAGTGAGGAGTTGATTGCGCGCCTGCATGCCATTCTCCGCCGCAGCGAGGGGCGCAGCAACGACTTGCTGAGCGCAGGCGATTTTACTCTGGATGAGGACCGGCAAACGCTGACCCTGTCCGATGGCACCGAACACACGCTGACCGGTACGGAATTCCGCCTGCTGCGCTGCCTGATGGCGAGGCCCGGTCGCATTTTCTCCAAGGAGCAGCTGATCGAACAGGTCTACAGCCTGAACGACACCCCCAACGAAAATACGATTGAAGCCTACATCCGGCGGCTCAGAAAAATGGCCGGCGCCGATACCATCGAAACCCGACGCGGCCAGGGCTATGTTTTTAATGCAACCCGCTGAACGCCCGGGCTCGGTACGTCGCCGCCTGCTGATCCTGCTGCTGCCCGCGGGTGTTCTGCTGATGGGGCTGGCCTGGTTCATTCACGGCCTGCTGTTGGAGCAGATGTCCCGTGACTTCGTGGTGGGCCGCCTGCAGGATGAAGTCGCTTTTCTGGAGCGCCAGCTGGCCCAGTCCGGCGGCGACCTCTCGGCGATGGACACCGGCACCTATTTTGAGGACGTGTTCCACCACGCCTTCGCCATCGCCACTCCCGGTGGCCGGCAGATCTCACCTGAACATTGGCGCCCGGTGCTTGAACGACTGATCGACGACGATCGCACGGGCGCCATCGAGCTGTCAGCCCCGGATCTGGCAGGCGACATGCTGGCTTACCGGCGCACCATGACAATTGCCGGTCAACCAGCGGTGATCATTGTTGCCGAAAACCTGAACGACCTGCACCAGACCCAGCAATCCCTGCACGTCTGGACCGCTGTGGTGTCCTTGCTCCTGGTGGCTTTGCTGGTATCGGCAATCTGGTTCGGCATCACCCTGGCATTGCGCCCCGTCAATACCCTGCAGCATGCCCTCAGTGATCTTCGCACCGGCAGGGAAAGCCGCATTCGCGTGCAGGCGCCGCAGGAATTCCAGCCGCTGGTTACTCAGTTGAACGAGCTTCTGGATACCCTCGACAGGCGTCTGGAGCGTTCGCGCGATGCCCTGGCCAATCTGTCCCACAGCCTGAAAACCCCAATTGCGGCGGTCAAACAGGCTCTGGAGGACGAAAGCCGGGCGCTGGACCCGGAGCTTCGCCGCACCATGGCGCGTCGCCTGGCCAATCTGGACCAGCAGTTGGAAGCGGAAATGCGGCGCTCCCGGTTCGCGGGTCCGCAGGCCGGTAAAGGCGCGCAGCCGGTAAAGCAGGCCCGCGACCTGCTATGGATGCTGGGCCGCCTGTACCGGGACAAGCAGTTTGAACTCAACACCCAACTGGATGACGCCGCCCGATGGCCCATTGAAGAACAGGATCTGAATGAAGTTTTGGGCAACCTTCTGGACAACGCCGGCAAATGGGCCACCCAGCTCGTTGATGTGACACTGTCAGAATACGACGACTGCCTGCACCTGTGTGTGAGAGACGACGGCGCAGGCGTCGATGCCACTACCTTGCCTCAACTGGGCACCCGGGGACTCAGGCTGGACGAACAGACCCCCGGACATGGCCTGGGGCTGGCGATTGTTAGCGAGATTGTCGCGCGTTATCGTGGACGTATCCGTTTCTCGGCGTCAGAGCAAGGCGGGCTGACGGTTGAGATTTCGCTGCCCGACCGGAATGGATCTCGAGCGTCATAAATTCATCGCTTGACCTGTGAGCAACTCCCAGGTTTTAACGTGACTGAATATCTACCAGGGAGTCCGCTATGGCCTGTTCGAACTGTTCTGTCCCTGATACCAATGCCCCAGCGCCAAGCTTTCGCAAAGCCCTGTGGATTGCGCTCTGGGTCAATCTCACCATGTTTCTGGTGGAGGGGGCTGCCAGCCTGCAGTCTGGCTCTGTCTCGCTGATGGCAGACGCCATCGATTTCTTCGGCGACAGCGCCAACTACCTGCTGTCGCTGTCGGTGTTGTCCATGGGCATGCTGTGGCGTGGCCGTGCGGCGATGGTCAAAGGCATCACCATGGCGGCGTTCGGCGTATTTGTTCTGGGCCGGGCGGCCTGGGTGGCCAATACCGGCGCCACACCCGAGCCCTTCACCATGGGTGCCATTGGCCTGCTGGCACTGATTGCCAATGTCGGCGTTGCGGTCATGCTGTTCCGGTTCCGCAGCGGTGATTCCGACATGCGCTCGGTGTGGCTTTGCAGCCGCAACGACGCCATCGGCAACCTGGCAGTGATGGCCGCGGCATTGGGCGTGTTTGGTACCGGCACCGCGTGGCCGGATCTGGCCGTTGCGGCAGTGATGGGTGGCCTGGCAATTACTGCCGGCATCAGTGTGGTGCGCCATGCCCGTGCGGACATCGCGGGGGCCCGGGCTGTAGCCGCAAAGCCGGCCGGGTGCGACGTCAGAACACCAGCGCAATCATCAACGGAATAAAGCCCAGGGCGAACAGAGTACTCAGCAGGGTCGTCCCCGCGGCCTGCCGGGGGGCGGCGTCCAGCAAGGTGGCAATGACCACGGTGTTGGCGGCGATGGGCGTGATGGAAATCAGGAAAATCGCCTGGTGTACCGCGCGGTCATAGACCCCCAGCCAGTTGGCATCAAGCCACCAGAAGCCCAGCGCTACCAGGGGCCAGACCACGAACTTGCCGAAAAAGGCCAGCCCGGTGAACGCCGGGTTGCCCGCCAGCCCCCGGAAACTGAGGATACCCATACCGATGATCATCATGCCGAGCACACTGTAGGCGCCACGCAGGTTATCAAACAGTGGCACGAACGCCTCTGGAATGCCGGCTCCGGCCAGGTTGAGTATCAGCGCCAGGGCAAACGCATAGACAGACGGCAGTGCGGCCACCCGCCGGAGCGCATCGCCCATGCTGTAGCGGCCCCGCGCGGCCAGGTAGAAACCCACCGAATTCTCGAACAGCACCGTACCGAGCATGCACACGATGTAGATGGCCAGGCCCTGCTCGCCAAACAGCAAAAGCGCGACCGGCACGCCAAAATACCCGGTGTTGCCCGTGCCCACTGTCAGCGGAATCACCGCCGCACTGTCATCCCGCAGGAACCGCTTTGCCAGCGCCATATGCAGCAGGGCAATGCCGGTGCAGAAGCCAAATACGATCGCTGGCAGCAGGATCACCTCAACCGACAGCGGCGCCGCCATAACACCGGAGAACACGACGGACGGCGTTACTATGTACAACATGATGCCCGCAATGTGTTTGCCGCTGGCCTCCAGGAACCGTCCTGCCACCCAGCCAAGAGCAACAGTGATGTACAGTGGCAGCAGTTTTATAAACAGGGCCAGGGCGGCGGTCATGGTGTCTCCGAGGACGGGTTCCGGGGAAGTCAAAGGGGCCAGATGACTTATGTCATTTTGGATACAGGTTCGTTAGTAGGATAATGGATTCATGCCAACGCAGCCACGGTCCATGCCATGAACAGCTTCGTGAAGTCGAGCGTTTCCTCTGCTCCCTGCCTTCTGGGCGAGGATCATCCGGACATCCTGTCCCAGGACATTGCACCGCCGCAGACGGCGTTGTTGAACGGGCTCAGCCGGGCCTTTGGAATGCGCCTGCGTGACGGCGCGGGCACGGCCGAAACCCGGTTATTGAACAACCTTGCAGGCCTGTTCCGCCCCCAGAGGGTAGACGCGGAAACCTCCCTGGAAAAGCACGACCGCCCGTGGACCAAGGTGTACCTGATTCAGTACGGTATTCTGCGCCTGTTTCGGGAATCCCCTGCAGGCAAGGTGTCTGTGCACCACTTCTTCACCGAGGGCGATCTGGCCTGGCCCGTGTTCGGCCGCACTCGCACGGTTCGCAATACTTTGTGCCTCACCAGCGTGCTGCCGGCAACTCTCTGGGTGGCAGATTTCGCTGAATTCCGCGGGATTCTGCAGAACGAGGGTGACGGCCAGTGGCAGAAGTTTGCCCTGGTGCTGACGGAAGAGTTGGCCGAGCTGACCAGCATGCGGGAGTTTCGCAAGCACACCCTGTCGGCGAGGGAACGGTATCGGTTGTTGCTGGAGGAGTATCCGGAGCTGGTGCGCCGGGTACCGGACAACCAATTGGCGTCCTGGTTGGGGGTGGTACCGGCAACGTTTTCCAGACTCAAAACCGGCCATCAGGCCCGGCAGCCATAAAACCCGCACAAAAAAGGCGGCAATCCAGAGGGTTGCCGCCAACTGAGGGGCGGAGCGCAGTCACGCGCTCCTGTCACTACTCACTCAAAAGATCGTCAACGCAAGATTCAACCGTGCAGCTTTACCGCCAATTCAGCCACGTGCTTGCCCTGGAAGCGGGCAATGGCGCGCTCTTTATCAGTGGGCTGGCGTGAACCGTCACCACCGGCGATGGTAGACGCGCCGTAAGGCGTGCCGCCACTCACTTCCGAAATATCGAAAAACTCCGGTGTGCCGTAACCCAGCGGCACAATCACCATGCCATGGTGGGCCAGCGTGGTCCAAAAGGAGGTGATGGTCTGCTCCTGGCCGCCGCCGGTACCGGTCGAGGTGAACACGCTGGCTACCTTGCCGAACAGTTTGCCCTGCGCCCACAAACCACCGGTCTGGTCCAGGAAGTTGCGCATCTGGCCGGACATGTTGCCAAAACGGGTCGGGGTGCCAAAGATGATGGCGTCGTAGTCAGCCAGTTCCTGTGGCGTCGCGACGGGCGCGCCCTGATCGGTCTTGCCACCGGCGTTCCTGAACGCCTCGTCCGGCATGGTTTCGGGAACACGCTTGATGATTACCTCGGCGCCCTCAATACCACGGGCCCCTTCGGCGATGGTGTTGGCCATGGTTTCGATGTGGCCGTACATGGAATGATAGAGCACAAGAATTTTAGCCATTTTGTCTGCCTCCTGTGGCGTCAAATGATGGTCACAGCGTAGTCGGCAGGCGGTCGGACGCCAAACGGAACTTTTGCAGCAGGTTATTCAGAATTTCTGAACATGGTCACGCTGCGGGCATCGGCCGCGGTGGAAATAAATTGCGTACACGTGTACGCTGAAAATTCGTTTTCGGCCGTGCGCCGAAAGCACCGATTCCAGAACCAAGCGCTCCAAGACAGACCATCGCCATGACAGAACACGCATTGCAGGAACACAGCATTCACCACCGCATTGAGGAACGGATCAACAGTGCCACACACGGCATTGGCGCCCTGCTGAGCGTGATTGGCACGGTCGCGCTGATTGTCGGCGCCAGCCAGCTCGGCGACATTTGGAAGGTGGTGAGTTTTGCGGTGTTTGGCGCCTCCCTGATTCTGCTGTACGTAGCGTCTGCCCTGTATCACGGCGCCCGTCACCCCCGGCTAAAAATGGCGTTCAAAACCCTGGACCACTGCGCCATCTTTTTACTGATCGCCGGCACCTACACGCCGTTCCTGCTGGTCAACATGCGCGGCACAACGGGCTGGACGCTGTTCGCGGTAATCTGGTCCCTGGCACTGACCGGCGTGGTGCTGAAAGTTATTTTCAAGCACCGCTTCAAGTTGGCTCGGGTCGGCATCTACATTGCCATGGGCTGGCTAATTACCTTTGCCTCATCCGATCTCGTGGCCAACCTCAGTGAAACCGCCCTGAACCTGACCATTGCCGGTGGCGTGGTTTACACCGCCGGCGTGATTTTCTATCTCGCAGACCGGATTCCCTATATGCATGCGGTATGGCACCTGTTCGTGATTGGCGGCAGTGCCTGCCATTTCAGTGCCATCTACCTGGGTGTACTGCCCTACCCCGCCTAGACCGACTACCCCCAATGCCCTGCTGGCAGGTCCTATCTACCTCGACCGGGGTATAACCAGCAACTGTATGATATTTATGAATAATAATCACCGCAACTGAACGGAACCAGCCGCCACCGGCGGTCGTCGGGGCCGGCCCTGACCCGTCTTGATTTTTATCAAAAACCACCTTGCCCCGGATGA
>DASSWD010000133.1:0-3972 GCA_035705335.1 Marinobacter sp.
GCAGGCGGATGAGCACATTGTGATTCCGATGATGGGCATGGTGGAGTCGCTGAACGTGTCGTCGGCCTGTTCCATCATCCTGTCCGAAGCCCAGCGGCAGCGGAAGCTGGCGGGGATGTTTGATCAGCGACGAATGCCGGAAGACGAATACAACCGGCTGATCTTCTGCTGGTGCCAGCCCACGGTTAAACGCTACTGCGACGACCGCAGCCTGCCGTATCCGCCCCTGGACCCGGAAACCGGAGAGTTGGTGGACGGGGTGAGCTGGATGAAGGAAGTCAGAGAGTTGAGAGCAAATCGAGTCCGCTGGGACGAAAACCCGGAAAACCTCCCCCAAATCGAAAATTAGTCCTCACGAGCCTCCAAATAACGCTGCAACTGCTCCCGCAAAGCCTTAGGCAATCGGGTAATCGTCAACGCATCCTTGTCGCGATCGTAGTAAACCGCCTGGTTCACCAGGTCGGAGGAGAACGACAGGCTCATCCCGCCCCCGGAACCGGCGATCCGCACCAGCTTCTTCACCTTCCGGTGGTCCGGGTGCAACACCCCGGTTTCCGGCAGTTCGGCGTTCTCACTGGCGAACTCCTTGAAGCGCTGGGGCTGGCTCTCGTCCAGGTAGCTGGACAACGCCTCGATTTCCACCGGCTCGCCCAGGGCATGCTGGTCCTTGCAGAATTCGTAAGCGCGGGCGCGCACTTCGCCGGCTTTTTCCGGTTCGCTGGATTTGGCAAAGGCCTCCACCGCATCCAGAAATGTCAGGGTTTCCTTTTCCACGTCCACGCTGTTAGTGAACCCGCACAGGCGGATAAACAGATCCCCCGGCTCGCCGGTGCCGCGGCCATGTAGCAATGTCAGGTAGTTGGCGCCCGGGTTGTTGCCGCGCCAGTCGTCCAGCTCGATGCGGATGGCCAGGTTCAGGCGGGACAGGCTCAGAACATCCGTGGCGTCCAGCTTCTGGCTGCCGTCGAAGCGCATGGCGCTGTCGGTTTCCAGGATGAACAGGTACACCACCTCGGCGTCCGCCAGGGCATCGTGGACGACCATCAGGTGGCCGTCGAATTCTTCCTGGCTGCCGGTCAGCAGCTCCTGCCACTGGCCAAACAGACGGTCGGTGAGGGCGGCGAAGGTCTGTTTGTCTTCCAGGTAATCCTTCAGCCAGGCACTGAACGGGCTGTCGCCCATGTCGTCAGAGAAACGGCCGTATTTCTTTCCGGGCTTGCTGTTGAACAGCCGCTTCATCTGCTTGTGCAGGCCCTCGTAGTCGCCACCGGGTTCCTGCAGGCTGTCACCGGCAACAAGGCGGGCAGGCTGGCCCGGCTGGTACTGGCTGGCGAAAGCGGTGCGCAGGTGTTTGATGGCCATGGGCGTCTCCTGTCAGGTTCGAAAAGCGAGGAGCGCGATTTTGCCATACAAGGCGTATGGAAGTCCCCACCTCATCACCCTTCAGCAACATGGAGGGCGAGAGGAGGGGACACGGGCGGGAGCGATGCTCAGAGCCGCTGATTGCGGGCCAGTTCCTTCAGCAGTGCGGATACGGCGCCGGGAATGTCGGCTTCGGACTCCGCTGCGACACTCATGCTGGCAATGTCGGAGCCCAGGTTGACCGTCACGGCGATCAGACCGTGGGCCATCAGCAGTTGCGCCACGCGGCGGCGCTCGTCGGCATCCCCGGTGTTTTCCTCAGACACCACCACGGTGGTCTTGCCCTGATCAAACAGCGCACGCTCGACCGCCAACGCCAGTTGCGAGGCCTGTTTGCCGTTGCAGGCGATGATGGCCGGTTTCTGCGCCAGGCGACGGGCACGTTCTTCAACCGTGACCGGGTCCAGGGACTCCACGCCGTCGGCGAGGCCTGCGATCATACCGGCACCCACGGTGACGTTGGTCAGGCGGTCGATGACGATGAAGCTGCCGGTTGCATGATTGCGTGGGTAGGCATCAAATGCCACCGGCTGGTTCAAGGTCAGTTCACACAGGCCGATTTCGTTCAGCTGGAGCCGGCTCGGGTTGGCCTGCTGTTCCAGGGTGTTCACGTCGGTCTGGTAGTGTACTTTCTTGACCGTGCCCGAGGTAAAGGTCGGCCCCAGCTTGATGTCGTATAGCCGTCCGGTTTCCAGGGGCGCGTCGGTCATCCAGACGATGTTGGCATTGAAGCGATTACCCACGTTGGGTTCGTCGCTCACCTTCACCAGCATGTCGCCCCGACTGACGTCGATTTCGTCTTCCAGGGTCAGGGTTACGGCCTGGTCGATGTAGGCTTCGCTCAGGTTGCCATCGAAGGTGACTATCTCTTTGACCTTGCTGGTACGCCGTGAGGGCAGTGCCATCACCGCCTCGCCCGGGCGAACCACGCCGGAGGCAATAGTGCCGCAGAAGCCCCGGAAGTTAAGGTTCGGGCGGGTCACGTACTGCACCGGGAAGCGGAAATGCTCCAGATTCTTGTCCCGGGAGACTTCGACGGTTTCGAGGATTTCCATCAATGGCTGGCCGGTGAACCAGGGGGTGTTGTCACTGCGGCTGACCACGTTGTCGCCGTCCAGCGCGGAAATCGGTACGAAGCGAATGTCCTTCAGGCCCAGTTTGGCGGCGAAGGTCAAATAGTCGTCGCGGATTTCGTTGAAGCGGTCCTCGCTGAAGTCCACCAGATCCATTTTGTTGATGGCCACCACGATGTGGCGAATACCCAACAGGGACGCAATGTACGAATGCCGGCGGGTTTGGGTCAGCACACCGTGGCGGGCGTCGATCATCAGGATTGCCAGCTGTGCCGTGGAGGCGCCGGTGGCCATGTTGCGGGTGTACTGCTCGTGGCCCGGGGTGTCGGCGATGATGAACTTGCGCTTGTCAGTGCTGAAGTAGCGGTAGGCTACATCAATGGTGATGCCCTGTTCGCGCTCGGCCTGGAGACCGTCCACCAGCAGGGCCAGATCGAGCTTCTCACCGGTGGTGCCCATCTTGGCGCTGTCGGTCTTCAGGCTCGCCATATGATCTTCGTAGATCATCTTGGTGTCGTGCAGCAGGCGGCCGATCAGGGTGCTTTTGCCGTCGTCGACGCTGCCGCAGGTCAGCAGGCGCAGCAGTTCCTTGTTCTCGTGCTGTTTCAGGTAGGCCTGAATGTCTTCGGCGATCAGATCAGACTGGTGTGACATCTTAGAAGTACCCTTCGCGCTTTTTCTGTTCCATGGACCCGGCGGAATCGTGGTCAATCACCCGCCCTTGCCGTTCAGAGCTCTTGGCCAGCAGCATTTCCTGAATGATGTCGGTGAGCGTGTCGGCCTCGGATTCAATGGCACCCGTCAGCGGGTAGCAGCCCAAGGTGCGGAAGCGCACGGATTTCATCATTGGCTGCTCGCCTTCCTTCAGCGGCATGCGCTCGTCGTCCACCATAATCAGGGTACCGTCGCGTTCAACCACCGGGCGCTTGGCGGCGAAATACAGGGGCACGATCTCGATGTTTTCCAGGTAGATGTATTGCCAGATATCCAGCTCGGTCCAGTTCGACAGCGGAAACACACGGATGCTTTCGCCCTTGTTGACCTTGCCGTTGTATAGGTTCCAGAGCTCCGGGCGCTGGTTCTTCGGGTCCCAGCGGTGGTGTTCATCCCGGAACGAGTACACCCGCTCCTTGGCTCGGGACTTTTCCTCATCCCGACGGGCACCGCCGAAGGCCGCGTCAAACTTGTACTTGTTCAGCGCCTGCTTCAGCGCCTGGGTTTTCATGATGTCGGTGTGCTTGGCACTGCCGTGGGTGAAGGGGCCGACACCCTGTTTCACCCCGTCCTCGTTGATGTGGTCGATCAGGTCGAGGCCGTACTCCTTTACCTTGCGGTTCCGGAATTCGATCATTTCCCGGAATTTCCAGGTGGTGTCCACATGCAGCAGCGGGAACGGTGGCTTGCCCGGGAAGAAGGCTTTGCGGGCAAGGTGCAGCATCACGGCAGAGTCCTTGCCAATGGAATACAGCATCACCGG
>DASSWD010000134.1:0-11683 GCA_035705335.1 Marinobacter sp.
GATCTGAGCCAGAAAAACGAGCCGATCATCTGGGACGCTATCCGCTTTGGCGCCATCGTCGAGAACGTGATGATCGACCCGGAGACCCGTGAGCCGGATTACACCGACGTGTCCCTGACCGAAAACTCCCGCTGCGCCTACCCGCTGGAGCACGTGGAGAAGCGGGTTCTGGAGAACCGTGCCGGCGAGCCGTCACACATCATCTTCCTGACCTGCGACATGACCGGCGTACTGCCTCCGGTGTCCATCCTTAGCCGTGAAGCCGCCGCCTACCACTTCCTGAGTGGTTACACCGCGCTGGTCGGTTCCACCGAAATGGGCTCCTCATCCAAGCTGAAGTCCACCTTCTCGACCTGCTTCGGTGCGCCGTTCTTCCCGCGCCCGGCCGGCGTTTACGCCGAGCTGCTGATGAAGCGGATCGACGAGTTCGGCAGCAAGGTGTTCCTGGTCAACACCGGCTGGACCGGCGGCCCCTACGGTGAAGGCAAGCGGTTCAGCATTCCGACCACCCGCGCCATCATCGCCGCCATCCAGAACGGCGACCTGGACGACACCGAAACCGAGCACCTGGAAGCCCTGAACCTGGAGGTGCCCAAGCACGTGCCGGGCGTCGATACCCAGTTGCTGAACCCGCGCAATACCTGGACCAGTCCGGAGTACTACGACGGCAAGGCCCAGGAACTGATTGCCCAGTTCGTGGACAACTTCCAGAAGTTCGACGTGGCAGAGTCCATCGTCAGTGCCGGGCCCAAGCTGAACTAAGCGCCCGCCCAGGCAAGAAAAAAGCGCCCTGCTCTCGCACGGCGCTTTTTTTGTGTCTTACGGTTTGGGATAACTCGGCTCAATGCCGGGGCATCCGCACTCAGGCGTAGAACAGCAGCGGCACGAAAGCCACGATGACCAGAGACACTCCCATGGCGATCAGCGGCATGATGATGCGTTCGTGGCGCTGGTAGAATGAGCCCGGTTCCTGTTGCGCCGCCAACAGTTCCGCTTCGCCCACCACCTGACGGGTCAGCAGGTGGTTCAGGGCCACCGGCGGGCTCAGATAGCCCAGTTCAAACGCCACCAGGGTCACCATCCAGAAGTGGACCGGGTGAATGCCGCTGGCATAGGCAATGGTGGCGACCGTTGCGGTCACCAGAATCACGGCGCCAAAGGCGTCCATGATCATGCCCAACACCACCAGAATCGCCACCATCAGCAGCATGGCCGACCAGGGACTGTCGAAGGCCTGGGGAAACATCTCCATGAGCTGAGAACGCTCGATCACGCCGCCAATACTGACGGACAGCCCGAGCAACAACAGCAGCGCGCCGATTTCCGCGGTGGTGTCGTTGGTGGCACCGCGAACACTCTGCTCCAGCCCCGGTGCTGGCTCGCGCCCCGTTTTCCGCGCCCGACGACCGCGCAGATGTT
Source organism: Marinobacter sp. (assembly GCA_035705335.1). GTDB lineage: Bacteria > Pseudomonadota > Gammaproteobacteria > Pseudomonadales > Oleiphilaceae > Marinobacter. The sequence goes on from DASSWD010000134.1 coordinate 1,420, forward strand.
CGTACACCAGAATCGCCAGCATGATCACTGGCAGCAGCCGGGGCGCCGAGAATTCGTCCATCCTGACGTCCAGCGCCAGACGGTAGAACAGCACCACCGCCACAATCACCAGCAGGTAAGGCAGCAGTGGGCGCAAGGCCTGGACCGACGCCGGAAAGGCCTGTGCCATCGGCGCCAGATTGAACTGGCTTTGACGATTGACAGACATCGCCACCACGCCAAACAGCGTGGCGGTCAGCACAAACACCCAGATGCCCCAGCCAAACAGCTCATCGGTGGTCACTTCCCGGTTCAGGTAGGCAATCACCACCACCAGCAGGCAGGGCCGCAACACAACCCCCAGCGAGCCTGACATAGCGGTGGCCGCCAGGGCCAGTTGGCGTCGGGCGCCAGCGGCCCGCAGTTCACTGTAGATCACCGCCCCGGCGGCAATCACAAAGATGCCGGAGGCCCCGGTGTACGCGGTGGGAATCGCCGCCACCAGCACCGCCACCACAGCGAGCATTTCCGGGGGCATGCGCCAGGGTCGGAAGACATCAAACACCAGGGTGGCCAGTCGGGTCTGCTTCAGCATCATGCCCACCCAGACATACAGACCCACGTTCAGGAACATGTCGGACAGCTCCATCATCTTGCCGAGGTAAATGCCAATGCCCGAGGCATGGCCAATCAGGGCAAAATAAGTCCCGGATATCAGGCACATCGAGGTATACAGCGGCACCGACAGAAACGCCTGGCCAGGATGCCCCCCGGGGCGGAGGTCATCGGGCACCCGCACCAGACGGTAGGCACTGGCCAGGGTCAGACAGGCAAAGCCAGTAATCCAGAAGTTGTGCAACAAGAGCTCTTCGGCCGACACCGCCGTACTGCTGCCCAGGCTCGACTGGCGGAAGATCACGCTGGACCCCAGCAGCATCCCGTTGGCGAGGGTTTGCAGGGCATGGGATACCCGATAGTCCAGACGGGTTTCCATGGCCCGCATGGCAATGTGATGGCGGGTCAGCGTCGCGGTCACCGCACACAGCATGACCAGTACAATCAGCAGATAACGCTGGGCCCTCAGGCCAAAGGCAATCAGGTCGGCCACGAACAGCTCCACGGCACGGTAGACTCTGACACCGGGGGTCAACTGGTCCTTCACGCTCAGGTAACTGGCGTGCGCGGCATGGCAGTCAGCAACCGAACGCTCAATCGCCAGTCGCACTTCCGCCGGGTCCTGCTCGTAGGCACCCAGCAGAGCGGCCATAGGGTTATCCGACGCGGGTGCCTCGGCCAGTTGCTCAGCCACCGCCGCGTCAATATTCCTATCCGGATTGCACTCCGGCAGTACCGGGTCCACCCGCAGCTTGTAGTAGCCGCTCCAAAGCGCCTCTCCACCCCGCAGCATCTGGTTGTGGATATCGCTGCTGGTGGAAAACAGCACCACCGCCAGCAGTAACAGGCAGACCGGCAGGGATGAAAACCACTCCAGGCTGCTGCGTCGTAACCCGACCACGGTTGTCGCTGCGTACGGGTTCATTACAGCAGATCATCCAGATTCATGGTTTCCACCGGTTCACTCCGGTCATCCCAGAAGCTGCCAAACTGGCCGATGGGCGTGCGGTGGCCGGTGTTCTCGATCCACAGCCGGTCCGACATCGCCAGCAGCATGTTGGTCGCCATGGCATCCACGAACCGCCACTCAGGGTTCGAGGGTACGCTTTCGATCGACTCGGCGTGATCCCGGATGATCGACTTGACCAGGGCCACGTCGCTCCGATTCCGGGCCGCGATGGCGTGGAATACATGCCCCAGCCGCACCCCCGCCACCTTGCCCTGTTCGGCAGCAATGGCCAGGCGTTCGAAGGCGTCCTCGCCCTGCGGCCGGGTACCCGGAATCATGGCCCAGACCGTGGCGCGCAGGCCCATGGGCGCTCCCCACCACTTCTCATTGTCCAGACACTGGGTAGCGCGTCCAACCACTGACCCGGTATTGAACGGCACGCCCTCCGAGGACGACGCCTGGATCTGGGCATTCAGCGCCTGCATGCCCGACAGCAGGCCGGCCAGGTAGATGAATTCGTCCAGCTCATCGTCGAAATCCGGGCATTCCTGCTGATCGGGGTTGCCGTAATGGGCGTTATGATGCTGCCAACCCTTGAGGTAGCGACGAGCAGCCAGGCTATGGGCCCGCTTCTGGCGGATAAAGGCGTCTTCGGCTGCCAGTCCATCGGCCTTGAACATGGCCGCAAGGGCCGTCAACTCGTGTTCGCGGGCTTGTTCTTCTGCACAGCCACCGGCGGAGAGGTAAAGCATGACCGCCAGCTGGTCCGGCTCATTGGTGACCCGCCCGAACGACATCAGAAGGGGCGCGGTCGCTTCACTCATGGTGCAGCCCATGGCCAGATCGTCGGACTCCATCAGGTAAGGCACGGTGTGGTTGCGGGAGAAGCCCTGCATCACATCGCCCGTGGTTTTATAGATCATGTTGTTGACCACACCGCAGCCACCCAGCGCAAGGCTTGCAACAATGGCCGTCATCAGGCCACGCCAGTGATGCTGGCCCCAACCTGCTGTCCCGAACACCTTCATATCTCCCACCCTGTTTGTTGTTGTGACGGCCCTGTTCGGGCCTGTTCCATCATGGTTTTCCAGTCTGCGCACCGGCGCGATTTGTTACATTGTGTAACGCGACGGGCATTATCGCGAAGTTGGACGCCGGTTAATGCGATCAAGGCCGCAATTGCCGCGGCCGGTCACGCTTCGTTACGAGGGAGTGTTTGCACAATTCGCCGGAAGCCACTATAGATTGCTTCAACCTGCGGGCTCCGGCGCCCGCCGGCCTGAGCGAGACACAACAAAAAAGCAAGACAACCATCCGAACGAAAACAGGAGTAACCGATGCGCAAACCTGAACTTGCCGCCGCCATTGCCGACAAGACCGGTCTGACCCGTGAAAAAGCCAGCGAAGTGATTACTGCGGTCACTGACCAGATTTCAGCCGCCGCTGCCCGCGGTGAAGACATCACGCTGATCGGCTTCGGCACCTTCAACATCCGCAGCCGGGAAGCCCGCAGCGGGCGCAATCCGCAAACCGGCGCCACCATCCAGATTCCCGCCAGCAAGACCGTGGGATTCAAGGCCGGCAAAGCCCTCAAAGACGCCATCCGATAGCGCATCCACGCCCGCCACTGGCGGGCGTTTTTCGTTACCCCCGTTGGCCGGGCGGCTCAGGACGCACATTCGGACCGGGTACCATCCACCCGGCAGCGAATCGCCTTCATGAGCTTCAGCGCCCGTTCGTCAAAAACGCCATCTTCGAGCAGTGACAGGCGTACCTTTTCCAGCATCTTGTCGTACTCGGCCACATCTTCCTGTGGAGGATGAACCCAGACACTCTCAGGGATGCTGGCTTCCGCCTCGGCGATGATGTCGTAGGCCTCGTCGATACGCTTGATGGATTCGTCACGCACCATCTGGCCGGCATCATCCGGGAAACGGTCACGGTGGATGATCACCTGGAAGTTCATGTAGGCCACCGCGTACTTGAACACGCCGCCGTTGCCTTCAACGCCCTTGTAGAGTTCCATGGGCTGATAGGCCACGGCCGGGGCGTAGGCCAGGTCAACGCTGCCGTTATTGAACTTGCCGGCGAAGTTGGCGGAATTGGCACCCACCACCGAGGCGCCCACGTGGCGGACCATGCGCACGGCGGCGGTGTCGTAGTCCAGGGTGGCAATGCGCTTGCCCTGAAGCTCCTCGACCGAATCCACCGAGCGGTCGCGCATATGCAGATAGATGGCCCCCGCCGGGAACACCCCCGCCACCTCATAGGGGCCATCCACCAGGAACGGCCGGGCTTTGGGCTGGCTCAGGGTGTTGTACAGCAAGCGCATTTCCTCCTCGCCGGGGACCGCGCCCATGGCTTCAAGGCTGCCAGTGAACTTATTGAATTCCCGGGCCCGGGTGCCCGTCAACAGCACCGCGTCGCACTGGCCGGCCTTGAAATCCTCGGCGGCGATTTTCTCATCGGTGTAGGCCCGCAGGTCCAGCCGAATACCCCGCTGCAGGGCCACCGGCTCGAACTCCTTGATGATGGCAAACAACGGGCCGTTGGCGCCCACCGGATCAAATACGCAAAAGCTGCGTTCCATCAGATCATTCGGGGCGTCTGATGCCTGGGACAGGGCCGGCAACAACAGACTGGCGCACAGCGTCGCCGCGACGGCGAGCCCGCGGGAGAGTTTGGGTGATTTCACGGGATGACTCCTGAGTTCTTATTGTCGAGCAACACGCCGGCGTTCGGGCGTGAGTTCCTTGCTTCGTTGGTCTGACCATAGGTGGTCAGCGCACAGGATACGTTGGCTCAGGTGTCTGTCTTCAAGGGTTTTAGGCAGCAGTGGGGAAATCTGTGACTGCATCGACAGGGGTGGAACCACCCCTGCCGCATTTTCAAGGCCGGGCGCCTCAGATCGGTGCGGGCCATACCACCCGGCCATCCACCAGGGTCCAGCGCATCAATCCGGGCAGCGGCCGGTTGAGTACCGGGGCGTGGGCACCCGCAGACACCAGGGTGGTAACCGACGGCTGCCAGGTGGCCTGGTCGTCGAACACACACAGGTCCGCGACCGAACCCTCGGCCAGCGTCAGCGACTGACCCAGCACGGAAGCCGGGCCGGTGGTGAGGGCGGCCAGCAGGCGTGGGTAGCTCAGCTCACCGGCGTGAACCCGCTCAAGCCCCAGGGACAACACGCTCTCAATGCTCGACAGCCCGGGCTCGGTAGCCGGCAGCGGGGCCTGTTTGGCGGCACTGTCGTGGGGCTGGTGCTGGCTGACAATGGCGTCGATGACGCCCTCCTCCACACCGTCCAGCAGCGCCAGCCGGTCGGCCTCGGAACGCAGCGGCGGGCGGACATGAAAACGGCTGTCAAAGCCTGCCAGGGTCTCCTCGGTAAACGCCAGCTGGTGCATGGCAACATCGGCGGTCACCTGCACCCCGCGGGCCCGGGCATCCGCCACCATGTCTACGCTGCGGCCGCAGGACAGCTGGCTCAGGTGCAGGCGCACGCCGGTTTCCTCGGCCAGCAGCAGCATTTCCATCACCGCCGCGGTTTCCGCCACTTCCGGAATGCCCAGCAAACCAAGTCGGGTGGCTACCTGGCCATCATGGGCGTAACCGTCCGCCGCCAGCGCCTGATTCTCAGGGCTGAACATCACTGTCAGCCCAAAGGTCTGGGCGTAGGCCATGCACCGGCGCAGGATGCGGGCATTGCGCACACCTCTGGAACCGTTACCCAGCGCCACACAGCCCGCGTTCTTCAGTCCTGCCATATCGCTCAGCATATCGCCGTCCAGGCCGCGGGTAATGGCCCCCAGCGGCAGCACCCGCACTGAGCCCCGGGAGGCTGCAGCCTCCCGGATCAGATGGGTCACCGCACCGGAGTCGTTGACCGGCGAGGTCTCCGGCGAGGCGCACACGGTGGTGAACCCACCATGGGCCGCGGCCAGGGTTTCCGAGGCAACATTGCCCTTCTGGCCATTACCCGGTTCCCGCAGATTGCAGCACAGATCCACGAACCCGGGGCTGACCAAACAGCCGCTGGCATCCAGGGTATGGTCCGCCGTGCCCGCCTGGGCGGCACTCCCAATCGCCGCAATCCGCCGGTCGCGGATCAGCAGGCCCGGGTTGTCAATCAACCCAGCGCCGGGCTGGAACAGGCGCCCGCCGGTGATCCGGAGGCTCGGGTGGACATTCCGGATGACGTCGCTCATGCCTGGCCTCCTTCGTTGTCCGCCTGTCGCTGGTGTCGTTCCGCCATCTGTCCGCCCATGGCCATGGACATGACGGCCATGCGGATGGCAATGCCGTTGGTGACCTGATTGAGGATCACCGACTGAGGACCATCCGCCACGCTGGATTCAATCTCCACCCCGCGGTTGATCGGCCCCGGATGCATCACAATGCAATCGGGTTTGGCCAGCGACAGCTTGTCCTGATTCAGACCATACAGCCGGTAAAACTCCCGCTCACTGGGCAACAACGCGCCCTCCATCCGTTCCTTCTGCAGGCGCAGCATGATCACCACATCCAGGTCTTTCATGCCTTTGCGCATGTCGTATTCCACGGTACAGCCCAGGCTCTCGACATCCCGGGGCAGCAAGGTGCCCGGGGCAATCACTCGCACCTCTTCGGCACCCAGCACGTTCAGCGCGCGGATCTGGGAGCGGGCCACCCGGCTGTGCAGCACATCGCCCACGATGGCCACCTTCAGGCCCTCAAACTGCCCCTTGTGCTGGCGGATGGTGAGCATGTCCAGCATCGCCTGGGTCGGGTGCGCGTGGCGGCCGTCGCCGGCGTTGATGATGGCCACACCGGGAGTCACACTCTCGGCGATAAAGTGGGGTGCGCCGCTCTGGGAATGGCGCACCACGAACATGTCGCTGGCCATGGCCTCGAGGTTGAGCAGGGTGTCGGACAGGGATTCGCCCTTGGAGGTGGCGGAGGTGGAGATGTCCAGGTTCAGGACGTCTGCAGACAGCCGTTTGGCCGCCAGTTCAAAGGTGCTGCGGGTGCGGGTGCTGGATTCGAAAAACAGGTTCACCACCGTGCGGCCACGCAGCAGCGGCACCTTCTTGATGCTGCGCTCGCCCACTTCGATAAAGGAGTCGGCGGTGTCGAGGATGTCCGTCAGCAGGGCCCGGTCCAGGCCGTCCAGGGTGAGAAAGTGCCGCAACTGGCCGTCCCGGGTCAGCTGCAGATGATTCGGGGAATGGTCGATCGCGGTCATGGCTGGCCTGTTCGGGTTGTCGGTTTACTGTCCGGCGTTCTGGAGCTCAATGCGCAGAGGGTCGGGGCCGCGCAGTTTTACTCGCTGATGGGCTTCCAGTGCAAGGGTTTTTCCCACCACGTCGGGTTGGATAGGCAGCTCCCGGGCCCCCAGATCAATCAGCGTGGCCAGCAGGATGCTGGCCGGGCGCCCGTAATCAAAAATTTCGTTCATCGCGGCACGGATGGTGCGACCGCTCATGATCACATCGTCAATCAGTACGATGTCCCGGCCTTCGGTGTCAAACGGCAGGCTGGAGGGCATCACACGGGGGTTAAGCCCGATGCGGCTGAAATCGTCCCGATAGAAGGAGATGTCCAGTTCCCCGAACGGTTCTTCAATACCCAAGCGCTTGCGCAGGATGTCCGCCAGCCACACCCCACCGGTACGGATACCGATCAGCACCGGCTGTTCAATGCTGCGTTCTTCAAACGCGCGGCGCAGGCCATGCTCCAGACCGTCCAGCAGCTGGTCGATGTTCAGTAATGCAGTCATTGCGTCCTCGTCAGTCAGAACCGCCGGCGGCATCCCGGCACCAGGTTTCCAGAATCAGCACTGCGGCGCGGTCGTCAACACCGTGGCGGCCAAAATCCCGGCTGCCACCACTGGCGATTACATCGCCCTTGGCTTCAAAACTGGTCAGGCGTTCGTCCACCATCTCAACATTGACATGAAACCGTCCGTGCAGACGCTTGCCGAACTTGCGCGCCCGGGCACACATATCGTTCTCGGTGCCGTCCATGTTCAGGGGCAAACCCACCAGCACCAGGTCCGGCTGCCATTCCGCCAGCAGGCGCTCAATCGGGGGCCAGTCCGCTACGCCATCCCGGGCGGGAATCATCGCCACTGGCTGGCCGGTACCCAGCCATTCCTGACCGGCGGCGACCCCGATACGGCGGGTGCCAAAATCAAACGCCAGCAGGCGCCGGCGGCCGGCCTCAGGCATGGCCCACGGAATCGCTGAGCTGATTAATATCCACACCCATCAACCTAAGAGCCGCCGTGTAGCGTTGCTCCACCGGGGTCCGGAACAGGATATCGGTTGTTGCCGGACAGGTCAGCCAGGCATTGCTGCCCAATTCGTCTTCCAGTTGCCCGGCACCCCAGCCGGAATAGCCCAGGGCCACCAGATACTCGGCGGGGCCCTCATCGCTCCCGATGCTCTCCAGGATGTCCCGGGAAGTGGTCAGCATCACGTCGTCTGCCACCTGGGCCGTGTTCTGCCATTGCCGGCCGGGGGAATGCAGAACGAAACCCCGCTCGGTCTGCACCGGACCACCGCTGTAAACCGGCACGTCCAGCTCGCCACCGGACATGTCGAGCTGCTCCAGAATTTCACCCAGGTGAATGTCCAGAGGCTGATTGATCATTAGCCCCAGCGCACCATCATCGGAGTGGTCACACAGGTAGACGATGCCGCCGTGGAAGCGGGGATCCGCAAGCCAGGGCGAGGCCACCAGAAAATGATGCCGCAGGTTCGCGGGCGCTTGGTTTCGATTGCTCATCCGGATGACAGCCCTCGCCTCTGGAACGACCAGGTACGAATGATCTCCAGCTCGTCGACTTCCTGGCTCATCTCTTCCGGGAAAGGCGCAAAGGGCGCCGCCATGCGAACAATGCGGATGGCGGCATCATCCAGCACCGTGCTGCCGGACGACTGGAGAATCATCAATTCCTTGATTGTGCCATCTTTGCGCAACGAAACCAGCATTCTGAGGGTGCCATAGATGCCGGCGCGCCGGGCTTCGGTGGGGTAATTGATGTTGCCCACCCGGGTCACCTTGCTGACCCAGTTCTGCACATACCAGGCGTTGCTGGAACGCAGGGTCGAAGCCGCCGTTACCCGCATCACCCGGGGCTTGCGGGCGTAGGCCTGCTGCTGGGCATCAAACCGGGCCTCCAGGCTGGCGATCTCCAGGCTGCGCTCCATCAGGCTTTTCTTCTCACTGCGCGGCAGCGGTTCCGGCTCAGGTTCCGTTCGTTGCTCGGGCTCCGCGGTCTGGCGTTCAGCGGGCTCCTCGGTGCTCACCACGGCGCGCTCCTGCACCGGTTGGGGCGCGGTGGTGGTCATGGGTTCGGGCTGGATCGGCGCGACATTCGGTTGGCTGATGTCGGCAGGCTGGGGTGAGGTCATCTCCATGGCCTCTTCCTCGGTGCCGCTGCCTACCTGGTTGGTCTGGGCAAGGAAATCGGCTTCCTCGGGCGCTTCTTCGTCATCGAACTGGGACAGGGTAATGTCCATGGTCTGGGCCGACTGGCGCGGCGATTCCGGCGCAAAGGTAATGCCCAGCACCACGATGGCGTGCAGCGCCAACGCCATGAACAGGGTAAAAGAAAACCGGTCAACATCGCTTACCTGAACTGCCATTACCTTTCCCGACATCCGTCCTGCCAGCTCCGGCCCGGGTTATCCCCGGCCGAGGCGTTTTGCCACTGCATCCATCAGCATACCTGCAATGTCGATCCCGAACGCGGCATCAAGTTCCCGGATGCAGGTGGGGCTGGTGACATTGATTTCCGTCAGATAGTCCCCGATCACATCCAGGCCGACAAACATCAGGCCTTTTTCCTTGATAACCGGTGCCACCCGCGCGCAGATTTCCCGATCCCGGGCGGTCAGCTCACGACCTTCGCCACGCCCGCCAGCCGCCAGGTTGCCCCGGTTCTCGCCTTGGGACGGAATGCGCGCCAATGCATAAGGTACCGGCTCGCCGTCGATCAACAGGATCCGTTTGTCGCCGTCAACGATTTCCGGGATGTACTTCTGCGCCATCGCCTGGTGGGCGCCGTGCTGGGTCAGGGTTTCGATGATCACGCCCAGGTTGGCGTCGTTTTCCTTGACCCGGAAGATCGAGCGCCCGCCCATGCCATCCACCGGCTTCATGATAATGTCACCGTGACGGGTGTAAAACTCCCGGAACCGCTGGGACGACCGGGTAACAATCAGCGGTGGCGTCAAATCCTCGAACTGGGTGGCGAACAGCTTTTCATTGCAGTCACGCAGGGCGGCGGCCGGGTTCACCACCAGAGCGCCTTGCTGTTCTGCTGCTTCCAGAATATAGGTAGCCATCAGGAATTCGCGATCCACCGGCGGATCCTTGCGCATCAGGATCACATCCAGATCACCCAGGGCCCGGTCCTGGCTGCTGCCAAAGCTGAACCAGTTCTCCGGGTCCAGGTGCACGGTCAGCGAGCGGGTGTGGGCTCGCGCCTGGCCGCCGTCGAGGTACAGATCCGGCTGCTCCATGTACTCGATCTCCCAGCCGCGCTTCTGTGCGGCCAGCAGCATGGCCAGTGAGCTGTCCTTCTTGAAATGGATGTCCTCAATCGGATCCATGACAATGCCAAGGCGGATGGTCATCAGGTTCTCCCGAAGTCAGTGAAGGGCGCCACAGGACCGCGCGTCGAAAAACACGAACCCGTCTGCAGAGCGAACAGGGCAATCGGTGCTATGCTGA
>DASSWD010000135.1:0-2346 GCA_035705335.1 Marinobacter sp.
GTTGCAGGCACCGCTGACTGCGAAACACCCCGGCAATCGCGGTGTTCTCCGGCAGGCGCAACTGGCCGAGTGCCCGGTGTGTTTCCCAGACACTGCCGCGCAGGGGGAACAGCATCAGTTCATGGTCGCCGGCCGCGGGCACGTCCAGTGGTAGCCGTCGATAGGGATCTTCGCCGGCCGGAACCTCGAGCCGCAGTTTGCGCGCCAGTGGCGCCAGGGTTGTACCCTGAACCACCAGTGACACCAGCACAATGAAGAACGCGGCGTGGAACACCAACTGAGCATCGGGAAGGTTCGCAATGATCGGGAACAGGGCCAGAACGATAGGCACTGCACCGCGCAAACCGACCCAACTGATAAACGCCAGCTCCCGGCGATTGAAGCCAAACGGCCAGAGTGTGGCGGCGACGGTGATCGGGCGAATCACGAAAATCATCGCCAGCGCCAGAATCAGGCCAGCGCCAGCCAGTGGCACCAGCTCGGATGGGGTGACCAGCAACCCCAGGATCAGGAACAGCCCCAGTTGAGCGAGCCAGGCCAGGCCGTCGTGCACCTGCAGTATCATGGGCATCATCCGCACATGGCGGTTGCCGATCACCACGCCGGTGAGGTAAATCGCCAGGAAGCCGCTGCCACCGACGGTGTTGGTGGCTGAGAACACGAAGATACCGCCCGCCGCCACCAGAATCGGGTACAGGGCCGGTGTCAGGCGGATACGGTTGGCCAGTTCAACCATGATCAGGCCGCCAATGATGCCGGTTACCGCACCGATGCCGAACTGCTTGACCAGCATCCAGATGCCGTCCAGCAGTGAGGCCGCTTCCTGTTGGCCGATCAGGGTGACCAGCATCAGGGTCAGGAAGATGGCCATCGGGTCGTTACTGCCGGATTCAATTTCCAGAGTGGCACTGACCCGCTCGTTCAGGTGCAATCCCCGGCCCTGGAGCAGGGAGAAAACGGCCGCCGCATCGGTCGAGGAGATGATGGCGCCGATCAGCAGCGCCATCAGCCAGCTCAGATCGAACACCCACCAGGCCACCAGGGCAGCGCCCAGGGCGGTCAGGGCCACCCCCACGGTGGCCAGCATCAGGGCGGGGCGCAGGCCCACCCGGAAGGTTTCGGCCCGGGTACGGATGCCGCCATCCAGCAGAATCACCGCCAGGGCCAGGTTGGCGATGACGAAGGCCAGCTCAAAGTCGTCGAATGGTATACCGCCTGGGCCGTCCTCACCCATGAGCATGCCCACCCCCAGGAAGATCAGCAGCACCGGCATCCCGACGCGACTGGACAGCGGGCTCAGGACGATACTGATGACCAGCATCAGGGCGGCAATCATGGCAAAGGTGCTATCCATCTGGCTCCTCGGTAAAACACTTGCCCGGCCAAACACCGGGGGCTATATTGCGGTGGCCTATCAGTATGAAGGCGGGCGTAGCTCAATGGTAGAGCAGAGGCTTCCCAAGCCTACGACGTGGGTTCGATTCCCATCGCCCGCTCCAAACCTGGCCCCTTTCGAAATCACGTCCCGATAGTGCCGGCTCAGTGCAGCTTCAGCCTGGGTTGCATGGCGCGGCTGATGCGGTCCATCAGCCAGATGACGCCGGTACGCAGCGGGCCGTGCAGGGCCACCTGGTGCATCCGGTACAGGGACACGTAGAACAACCTCGCCACTTTGCCTTCCACGTACATGCTTCGACCGGACAGGTTGCCCATCAGGTTGCCGACGGTGGTGTAGCGGCTGAAATTGATCAGCGAACCATGGTCGTTGTAGACGAACGGTACCGCTTCCTTGCCGGCAAGCCGGTTGCGCAGGGTGTCGAACAGCGCATCGGCCTGTTGGTGTGCGGCCTGGGCGCGGGGCGGTACCGGCCGGTCGGAGCCCGGTTGCGGGCAGGCGGCGCAGTCGCCAAAGGCAAAGATATCGGGGTCGCGGGTGGTCTGCAGGGTTTGCTCCACCACCAATTGGTTCGAGCGGGTGATTTCCAGACCGCCCAGATTGGCGAGAAACGCCGGCGCCTTGATGCCGGCGGCCCAGATGGTCATGTCAGAGGGCAGCTCACGGCCATCCTTCATCACCAGACTGCCATCACGTACCTCACTCACCGGCTGCCCGGTGAGCACATTTACCCGCTGACGTTCCAGTTCCCGGGTCGCGGCTGCAGATAGCCGGCCCGGCAGCGCAGGCAGTATGCGGTCGGCGGCCTCAATCACACTGATGGACACGTCTGATGGCTGCAGGTGGGTCATGCCGTAGACCGGTAATTCCCGGGACGCCAACCGCAGTTCGGCAGCCAGTTCAACGCCCGTGGCACCGGCACCGATGATGCTGATGTTGAGGGTGTGCTG
>DASSWD010000136.1:0-19917 GCA_035705335.1 Marinobacter sp.
GGCTTGCGCGGCTTCCAGGCAACGTCTGCAAGCTGTTCTTGATCCTGCTGGAAGTCGTAGAAGTCCGCGCCCTGGATGCGGCTGGCCACACCCTTGAAGCACAGATCGACCACGCTGTCCGCCAGACCAATGGCTTCAAACAGCTGAGCGCCACGGTAAGAGGTGATGGTGGAGATACCCATCTTGGACAGGATCTTCAGCAAGCCCTTGTTGATGCCCTTGCGGTAGTTGTTCTTCGCTTCAATCGGATCCATCAGCAGCTCGCCGGTGCGGATCAGGTCGTTCAGCACCTGGTAGGCCAGGTACGGATAGACGGCAGTCGCGCCGAAGCCGAACAACACAGCAAACTGATGCGGGTCACGCGCCCAGCCGGTTTCGACGATGATGTTGGAGTCGCAGCGCAGACCCTTTTCCACCAGATGGTGATGGACAGCGCCGGTGGCCATCATGGCGTTGACCGGCAGCTCGCCCTCGCTCAGATCTTTATCACTGAGAATCAACAGAACCTTGCCGTCACGCACCGCCTGCTCGGCCTGTTCGCAGACCCGGCGGATAGCCTGTTCCAGCCCCATTTCCGGGCGATAGCTCATCGAAATGCGCGCCACTTCAAAGCCCGGGCGATCGTTGTTGCTGATCTTCAGGAACTTCGCCGGCGACAATACCGGGGTAGTCAGGATAATCCGGTTAGCATGGCCCGGGGTTTCCTCAAAGACGTTCTGCTCGGCACCCAGGCAGGTCTCGAGAGACATCACGATGGTTTCCCGCAGCGGATCGATGGGCGGGTTGGTGACCTGGGCAAATTTCTGACGGAAATAGTCCGCCACGTGCCGCACTTTGCTGGACAGCACCGCCATGGGCGTGTCGTCGCCCATGGAGCCGACGGCTTCCTGGGCACTTTCGGCCAGGGGGCGCAGTACCTGATCGCGCTCTTCAAAGGAAATGTTGAACATCTTCTGGTGCACCAGGAGCTCGTCCTGATCCAGCAGTTTGAAGTCAGGCGTGGCCTGATTCAGGGTGGTTTCCACCCGCAGGGAATTCTCCCGCAGCCAGCGTTTGTAGGGCTGTGACGTTTTCAGGCGCTTGTCGATGTCCGCGGTGTGCAGCACATCACCGGTCTCGGTGTCGATCGCCAGCATCTGCCCCGGACCAACCCGGCCCTTGGCGACAACATCATCCGGCGTGTAACCGTAAGTGCCCACTTCGGAGGCCAGGGTAATGAAGTCGTCTTTGGTGATTACCCAGCGCGCCGGGCGCAGACCGTTACGATCCAGCATGCACAGGGCGTAACGACCATCGGACATAACGAGGCCCGCCGGGCCATCCCAGGGCTCCATGTGCATGGAGTTGAACTCGTAGAAAGCACGCAGTTCGGAATCCATGGTGTCGACGTTCTGCCACGCTGGCGGAATCATCATCCGTACCGCGCGGAACAGGTCGACGCCACCAGCCAGCAGAACCTCCAGCATGTTGTCCATACTTGAAGAATCAGAACCAGTGAGGTTCACCAGCGGCTGTAGGGTTTGCAGGTCCGGCAAATCCGGAGAGTTGAATTTGGCTGCACGGGCAATGGCCCAGTTCCGGTTGCCGTCAATCGTATTGATTTCACCGTTGTGCGCCAGGAAACGGAACGGCTGAGCCAGCGGCCAGCGCGGCGCGGTGTTGGTGGAGAAGCGCTGGTGGAAAACACAGATCGCCGTCGTCAGATCGGGATCGCCCAGATCCTTATAGAAGTTGGCGAGATCCGCCGGCATCATCAGGCCCTTATAAGACAGGGTGCGATGGGACAGGCTACAGATGTAGAAGTTTTCATCGTCCGCCATGTCACGCTCAGCATGGCGGCGGCCCACAAACAGGCTGACAGCGAACTCACGCTCGCTTTTCTTGCCGGGCAGCACAAACACCTGCTCGATACGCGGCAGGCAATCCCGTGCCATGGGTCCCAGACACGCGTCATCAACGGGCACTTCGCGCCAGCCCATGATGTCCAGGCCCTGCTCGGTCAGTCGCTTTTCAAGCGCAGAGCGGGCCGCAGCAGCCTGTTGCTCGTCGTTGGACAGGAACACCTGGCCTACGGCAAACAGATCGCCCGGCTTCTTGCCGAACGCCTGCTCGGCGGCTTTGGTCAGGAACGCTTTCGGGCTCTGGATCAGAAGACCGCAGCCGTCGCCGGTTTTACCATCGGCGGCAATGCCGCCCCGGTGGGTCATGCAGGTCAGCGACTCAATGGCGGTCTGCAGAAGCTTATGGCTTGCCTCGCCCTTCATATGGGCAATCAGGCCAAAACCACAGTTGTCCCTGAATTCGTCGGGATGATACAAGCCTGTCGTCATAAGCAATCTCTCGCGGATAAATGCTTTCTTGCCAGCGCCAGCCCGCACCACTTTGGGGCAAAACCTGCGCTGACACCGAAAAAAGGGGGAAGCGATTTTACACACGTAAAATTACGTATACAATTTTTTTCGGATGGATGAGTACCGAAAAAACCCCGGTAACGCCTGCAAACGCCGGGCTTAAAGCGAGTTGAAGGGGCGGAGCCAGGGCTCGTTCACACCAAGCTCAGTTGGAAGGTCCTGCGCAGCCGTTCTGGCGGCTTCAGGGCCGGCAAACTCCCCGTAAAACAGCATGAACCACGGCCGGCCTTGCCGCTCTCCACGGGTGTAGACCAACTCACCGTTGTCCTCCGCCCGCGACAGCACGGTCAGCACGGTTCGCTCTTCAAATCCAGCGATCAACTGCAGTGTCAGGCCGGTTTTCTGGCGCAGCTCGTCCAGCGGCACAAACCGATCCGGGCGCCCGGGCACATACTCGGCCGGCGGCGACTGTGGCGCCGAGACCGCCAGTTCAGGCTCAGGCGCTGGTTCAACCTCAGCTGGATCCGACTCTGGCTCTGGCTCTGGCTCTGGCTCTGGCTCTGGCTCTGGCTCTGGCTCTGGCTCTGGCTCTGGCTCTGGCTCTGGCTCTGGCTCTGGAGGAGTGTCGGCGCCAGGCGGTTCTGTGTCTTCAACGTCAGGCTCAACAACCAGATTGCCGCTGGGCGATGACAGCCCTGCCAGGGTATCCGGGCCGATGGTGATACTCTTGCGAATGGGGTCTGCCGATCCAGCGGCGGCGGCGTCCTGCACGGATTCGTCATACTGCTTCGACACCAACCACCAGGAGCTGGCAAGCAGCACCAGTGCCAGGGCTGGCCACCGAATGGTTGCCCAAGCCGGTAAACCACGCCCTCCACTTGCGGCCCCAGGCGCCATGTCCAGCCAAATGCCGGGCGCCACCCTCCTGAGTCGCCCGAAACTGCCCTGACTCAGCGCAATCAGGGCGTCTACCCGGACTTTCGACAGTAATTCGTCACGACGCCCGCCAGCCATGTGAATGCGTGGCTCAAGGTAAGCGACCACGTCGTCCCGGCTTAACGGGGGTAGAGGTACCTGGTGCAGATACGTCGCTTCAGCACGGGATACCATCCCCGCCATAAGGTCATCGGAGCCGGCAAACACCGGCGTAGCGGCAAGACCTCGATTAGCGGCGACGAACGCGGATAACACCAACGCGATGACGTCAGGCGAGGCTTTGTCGGCATCATCGATCAACAGCACCTGCCGGCGCCCACGCTGACCATGACGCTCAGACCATCGGAAGAACTGATAGACGGTTTCCCGCGCGTCCGTCTCCGCCGACAGGCCAGTCTGGGCAATCCGGCGCAGGTCCTTTGCCAGCGCCTGGGTGCTGGTGAGGGCGGAGGCCGGAACCCGATGAAAGGCCAGACGCGACGACTCGCTGCGGACCAGCTCGGCGAGAATCCGGGTTTTACCCGAGCCCGGCGCACCGGTGATAACCAGAGCCAGATCGCCAAAACCACAAAGATGCCTGAGCGTTTCCAGAGCATGCTGGCGGGAGGCATCCGGATAGAACGGCGACTCCATCTCAAGCGGGTTATCGCGAAGGCCATAACGTTGCTGAAGTCTGGGAAAGAGACCGCCGCTTTCAAGAGTGTTCAGGTTGTCCGGATTCACGCGTCATACCTGCCTGTGTGACCTGCGTTGCTCAACCCCCGGCGGTAAACGCCCGGAGGGTCTCCTGCAAGTGCCCGGGCGAGGCTTCGTCGGTAACCGCCGCACCCCCCAGCCCCTTCAGCAACACCAGGCGCAGACGCCCGTCCACATTCTTTTTGTCCACCGCCATTAACTCCATGAAATCACCGGGCGACATGGCTTCGGGCGCGCGCGCCGGCAGGCGGGCACGCTGGATCAGCTCTGCGGCCCGATCACGATCGGCTGCACTGAGCCAGCCCTGGCGCAAGGACAGGTCGGCGGCCATGAGCATGCCGGTACCCACGGCCTCGCCATGTAGCCAATTGCCGTAGCCGGCGAAGGTTTCGATGGCGTGGCCGAAGGTATGTCCCAGATTCAGAATGGCCCGCAGCCCGCCCTCACGCTCGTCAGCGGAGACCACCCCGGCCTTGCAGACGCAGGACCGATAAATCGCTTCGGCCAGGGCGGCACGATCCAGCGCAACCAACCTGTCCACGTTGTGCTCCAGCCATCCCAGCAGGTCGAGATCACGAATCAACCCGTACTTGATCACCTCGGCAAGGCCAGCGGAGACCTCCCGAGGTGGCAAGGTGTCCAGGGTGCAGGTGTCGATCAGCACCACATTCGGCTGATGGAAAGCACCAATCATGTTCTTGCCCAGCGGATGATTGATGCCGGTTTTGCCGCCTACAGACGAGTCCACCTGGGAAAGCAGGGTGGTGGGAATCTGGATAAACGCGACACCGCGCTGATAGCAGGCTGAGGCAAAACCGGCCATGTCGCCGACTACACCGCCACCGAGTGCTGCCAGGGTGGTTTTGCGGGTATGACGGCGTGCAAGAAGTTCATCAAATATCAGGTTCAGGGTCTGCCAGTCCTTGAACTTCTCACCGTCCGGCAGTATCACCACATCCACGGTTTTTCCGGGAAAACAGGCGCGGGCCTGCTCCAGATACAGGGGCGCGACTGTGTCATTGGTGACAATCATCACCTGCTCTCCGGCCACCCAGGGCGTCAGGTCGTACTTACCCAACAGGTGATCGCCAATCACGATGGGATAACTGCGATCCCCGAGTTCGACCTTCAGTTCATGTTGAATGTTGGGCATGTTCACCACCTTCTTTGCGGCGCTGTCTTCGGTGTCTCGGGGGTTTCGGATTGAGGCGGTTCACAAGCTGGCGCACCACCAGTCTGGGGCTTTTCCGATCGGTATGCATGATCACATCCGCCAACTGACAGTAGAGGGGGTCCCGAACCTCGAACAACCGGCGCAGAACTGCCTCAGGATCATCGTTCTGCAACAACGGCCGATTGCGGTCTTTGCGGGTGCGTTCTACCTGCTGGTCAATCGAGGTTTTCAGGTAGACAACCGCCGCCTGATGTTTCAGCAGCGGGTGGTTCTCCCTGCGCATAACGGCGCCGCCACCGGTGGCAATCACCGCCCCGACCTCGCCGGCAAGTTCCTCCAGCATGGCGGTCTCACGCTGCCGGAATCCGGCCTCGCCTTCCACGTCAAAGATCCAGGGTATATTTGCGCCGCAACGCTCTTCAATCAGGCGATCGGAGTCGAGAAAACGGTATCCCAGCTCTCTGGCCAGTTGACGACCAATGGTGCTCTTACCCGCTCCCATAGGCCCCACCAGAACGATTCGTTTGGGCAAAGACATAAAATTCGGCTCACACTGGTTCAGGCGGGTGAGAATATCACAGATGATCACATCCGATCATCGGGACAAAAGGAGCCACACAGCTCTACCGGTTCAATGTTTTAAAGTACGGCATCCTGGGCCAGGCGAACATACTGTGGCTGCGCTCATAAAAAAGCCGCCGGTGGGAGCGGCGGCTTTTCGATTTATCTGTCCCGCTTACTGGACCAGATCGTTGGGAAGAATCCGCGGCGTTATAAAAATCAGCAGCTCGCTTCGTTCATCAATATGCTCGGTACGCTTGAACAGACGACCAAGGTACGGAATGTCACCAAGGAACGGAGTCTTTGTGGTTTGGGTAGCAACCTCAGACTGGAAGATACCACCCAGCACAACCGTCTCACCATTCGCCACCAGCACTTGAGTGGCCACCTCATTGGTATTGATGGACGGGATACCTGCCGTCACCTCTCCCCGGGAGTCCTGGCTGACCACCAGATCCATTATGATCTTGTCGTCAGGCGTGATCTGTGGGGTCACCTCCAGTGACAACACTGCCTCTTTAAACGACACCGAAGTGGCCCCGCTGGATGAGGCTTCCTGGTAAGGAATCTCCTCACCAGACTTGATGGAGGCGGTCTGGCGGTCTGCGGTCACAACGCGCGGCTGTGATACAACCTCAGCCCGGCCATCGCTTTCCAGAGCGGAGAGCTCCAGATCGATCAGGAAGTCGTCGCTGCCCCAGCCAATGGCGAAAGAGGAAGCCCCGTCACCGGTAACACCCAGATCAGCCACAAGACCGCCAGGGAACGTGATGTCGGTTCCACCGCCGTTCGCGATGTCCGTCACCTCACCTAATGTGTCGAGCGAACCGCCGACTGTCACGATGTTATCGCCACTGGTGTCAAACCCGCCCCCGCCCCAACGAACGCCCAGGTCTTCCGCGACATTGGTCTCTGCCCGCACAATACGCGCTTCGATTGACACCTGGCGGACGGGTACGTCCCAGGTATTGACCAGACGGCGGATTTCCTCGAGTTTATCGGCGGTCTCTCGAACACTCACGGTGTTGGTGCGGGCATCCGATGATACAAACCCCCGGGATGAAATCAGTTCAGAGTCAGCCTGGATCAACTCAACGATGTCCGAAGCCTTGGCGTAGTTCACCTGGATAATCTCCAAGCGAACCGGGGCCAACTCCGCTATCTGTTTGCTGGTCTCCAGCTCGAGACGTTCGCGGGCGGCGATCTCCTCTGCTGGCGCAACCAACAGCACATTCCCAATCTGGCGTTTATCCAGCCCTTTGGTTTTCAGGATCAAATCCAGTGCCTGATCCCATGGCACGTTCTGCAGGCGAAGCGTGATGCTACCATCGACAGTGTCACTGGCCACCAGGTTGAGCCCTGTGAAATCGGCAAGCAACTGAAGCACCGAGCGCACCTCAATGTCCTGGAAGTTCAGAGACAGCTTTTCGCCCGTGTAAGGGAACTTTTCTTCCCGGCGAGTCTCTGCCTCCTCGGGAGACAGCGCCTCAACACTGACCGTAAATTGCTGACCGGACTGATAGGCAATGTAATCGTAGTCGCCCTTCGGGTGAATCTCGACAACCGCGCTACCATCCTCAACATAGGTATCAATCCTGGTAACCGGTGTCGCAAAATCGGTGACGTCCAATCGACGCCGCAGGTCTTCGGGCACCGTCAACTCCGGCATTGTCAGGCGAATACGACCGCCCTGCTCAGTCAGGTTGACCGCGGCGCTGTTACTGCCAAGATCCAGAATGACACGGCCTTCACCCTCCGCACCCCGTCGAAAGTCCACATCCGCGAGGGCGTTTGGCGAGCTTGTGCTACCAGCGGCCACTGACACGCCCGCTGACCGGCCAGAATCACCGGCGAGTGAACCATCCGGCGAGCCACCGATGGTCATCACCAGTTTGTTACCGGCGCGCACCGTCTCATGTGGGACCAGTTCCACCAGATTGAAGATCAGGCGGGTGCGGTCTTTGGTTTCTACCACGGTGACACTCTGGGCATTGCCCGTCCCCAGTGGGATGCTGCGCTGGGAAAGCCCACTCGTCGTACCCTTCAGATCGACAGCGATTCGGGCCGGGCGCTCGATCGTATAGCCAGTCGGCTCGGGCGGCAGTCCGTCGAACGCCATGGTCACTTCAAGACGTTCTCCCGGCAGCGATGAAAACGATACATCCTGCAGCGTGACCGCACCGGCCAGGCCGCTCCAGAACGACAGGGCAACGGCGCCAATGAAGACATTGAGTTTTTTGTACATCGCTAGCCTCGACCCAAAACGTTTAACTTGGTGCATGTTTCTTCCATTCATGTTCGCCGCTCCTCAGCCTTCATTCAGAGTCAGGGAGCGGGGGCGCTCAACCCATCCACCCCGGCCATTGGGAACGATCTCAATCAGTTCCACCCGAGTCTCACTCACACCAACGATCCGCCCGTAGTTCTGACCCATATAGTTACCGGCCTGCACCCGATGGATTCCACCCGTGTCATCCCGGATCAGCGCAAACAGGCCTCTGTCGGCTCCCCTGAGCGTGCCGACCATCGTCAGGGTTTTCAGATCATAGTTTTCCAGGACTTCCTTGGGGCGGTCGAGGTCTGGCTCAACATTGCTCACCGGAGGTTCGTCTACCATGGTCAACTGAACTTCGACTGGCGGCTGGAAGGGGGCGCGACGATCCGCAGCCGAATAGCTGAAGGCCTCATAGGCCTGGAATTCCGGCAAGGGTTCAACATGCCCCCTGGGTTTGGCGCGAGTGTCTGCCATGAACTTGTCGAGATCCGCAAACCCGTTTCCCTGGGAACAAGCTGTCAGCAACGACACCAGGCACACACCCAGCCAGGCTTTTCCTGCATGCTTTCCTGCCATGCTCACTCTCCAGCCCGGTAGCGGTAAGTACGAGCAACAACCTGCATGTCGAGCAAGTCGCTGTCTCCGCCGTTTGGTGTAATAGTCAAATCATGCAGCGTGACAATCCTTGGCAGACTCGCCACGCTGCTCACGAACGATGCCAGCTCATGGTAGGAGCCGGTCACCCGGATCTTGATCGGCAGCTCGGAATAGAAATCCCGCTGCTGTTCGGGTTGCAGCGTAACCTCCTGCAAAGCCAGACCACTGCCCAATGCTGTATTCGTGATGTCTTCAAGCAGGCCCGGCACCTCGGTCTCACTGGGCAACTGTCGAACCAGTGCGCCGAAGGTTTCCTCCATTTCTTCCATCTGTGCCTTGAACACATCCAGATTGGCTACCTGGTAGGCCTTGCTTTCGTATTGCTGTTTGAGCTCCTGCTCCTGCTGTTCGACCCGATCCAGCTGAGCGTACCGGTCTTTCACAAAGAACCAGTAACCGCCGCCCAGGATAAGACCGAAGACCAGCAGCGCCACGATCGCTTTCACGGGCGTAGGCCAGATGCCTGCGTTATTCAGGTCCAGATCGTTGATGTCAAATTCGTTGAGACTTTTCAGCGAGTCCGCGAGGCTCATTGTTGCTCCTCCCCTTCGGGCTCAGGCGTTTTCTGTTGAACTGAGAGCGTAAATTGACTGTACCCGGCCCGCCCGGTATCTGCAGCTGCCACATTGGAAAGGTTCGGGCTGGCGAACCAGTCAGATTCTTCAAGCTGGCGCATCAGGTTGGATATCCGGCTATTGGACTCCGCCATGCCAACGATATCAATGCGTTCCCCGGTACGTTTCAGGCTCGTGTAATAGAGCCCGTCAGGCAACGTACGAACCAGCTCATCAAACACCCGCACAATGACAGGCCGTTTACCTTGCAGATCCTGGATGACCTGCATCCGCGCCAACAGCTCATCGCGCTGGCGTTTCAGGTTCTCGATTTCCTTGATCTGTTCATCAAGCTTTTTGGACGCAGCCTCTATATAGGAATTCCGGGACTGCTGGTAGGCAATCCGGTTATCCACATCGGTTTTCCACAAGAACACAAGACCAGCGCCAATGATCACGGCCCCGAGGATCATAACCACGAACTGTTTCTGCTTTTCGGCTCGGAGTTCTTCACGCCAGGGTCTGAGGTTAATCCTTGCCATCAGTCGAAACTCCTCATTGCCAGACCGCAGGCAATCATCAACGATGGGGCGTCATTGCTCAGCGCAGACGCATTCACACGGGAGCCTATCGCCATATCCGCGAACGGGTTGGCAACCAGCGTTGGGGTTCCGGTCTTTTCTTCGACCATTTCAGTCAACCTGGGAACCGATGCCGTTCCACCCGCAAGAACGATGTAGTCCACCGCGTTATACTGGCTGGCGCCGAAGAAGAATTGCAGAGCCCGGGCAACTTGCTGGACAACAGCTTCCCTGAACGGTATCAGGACCTCATCTTCATAATCATCCGGTAGTCCACCCTGCTTTTTCGCCAGGCCGGCCTCCTCAAGAGACAGACCGTAACGACGCTGGATTTCCTCGGTCAGCTGTTTGCCACCAAAGATCTGTTCACGTGTGTAAACCGTCTTGCCTTCGGCCAGAACGCTCAGCGTGGTCATCGTGGCCCCGATGTCAACGATGGCCACCACCAGTTCCTCGCCATGCGCTTCCAACTGCGGCTCAATAAGCGAATACGCACGCTCAAGGGCGTAGGCCTCTACATCCACGATCCTGGTGGTCAGCCCGGCAATTTCCAGGGCGTCCTCGCGAATGTCGACGTTTTCCTTACGGCACGCCGCCAGCAAGACATCGACCTGATCCGGATTGGATTCGGAAGGCCCCTGAACCTCGAAGTCAATGGCGACCTCATCCAGTGGGTATGGAATGTACTGATCCGCCTCCAGCGCAATCTGGTCTTCCATCTCAAACTCGTTGAGACCGCCATCCATCTGAATGATTTTGGTAATGACGGCGGAACCCGATACCGCAACGGCCACCTGCTTGACGCCCGTACGGGATTTCGAGGCCACGCGCTTGAGGACATCCCCAACCGCTTCCACATCGGTAATATTCTTTTCCACCACTGCGCTGGCCGGTAATGGCTCAACGGCGTAGCTTTCAACCCTGAAACGATCGCCCTGTCTGGACAACTCCAGGAGTTTGACCGAACTGGAACTGATATCCACTCCCAGGACGGCACTGGATTTTTTTCCTGTCAATCCGAACACGCGCTCACCCTATACCTGGTTAAATGCACCCGGCTTCAAGCGTCTCTGGATCATTCCCTGCAACGGCGACCGTTCCAGAAACACTCTATGTGTTTTTTATGTAAGAGAATTTCTTGTTTTTTCCGTCTACAATGCACCATCTCGACGAATTTGAGGTAGATGCTGGCCGTAAGGCGAACCTGCCTTCCTAAAGCAATTTCTCAAATAATAGACCTATATCTAACAGTTGTCAGAAAAAAATGTCTCAATTGCTGCGTATTTCTCGTGTTCTTGCCTGGCTTTTCCTGACTGGCGTGAGTGTAGCCACCCTGGTTGCAGCGAGCTTCTATCTTTACCTTCGACCAAACCTTCCCGAAGTTGAGCAACTGCTCGACGTCCGGTTTGAAACACCGCTCAGGATTTACAGTAAAGACAACCGATTAATAGCAGAATTCGGCGAAAAGAGAAGGACGCCGATCACAATAGAACAGATCCCCAAAATTCAGTTACAAGCCTTTCTTGCCGCAGAAGACGCCCGCTTCTACGATCACTTCGGGGTGGACATCAGAGGCCTGACGCGGGCTACCATCGAACTGATCTCGACCGGAGAGATCCAGTCGGGGGGCAGTACCATCACGATGCAGGTTGCAAAAAATTACTTTTTGTCACATGACAGAACGTTTATTCGTAAGTTCAACGAGATATTGCTGGCACTTCAGATTGAACGCGAACTGACCAAACCCCAGATCCTCGAGCTTTATCTCAACAAGATATACCTCGGGAATCGTGCCTACGGACTTGCAGCAGCCGCTCAGGTTTATTACGACAAACCCGTCAACGAATTGTCCCTTGCCCAGATGGCGATGCTGGCCGGCCTGCCGAAAGCGCCCTCTGCCTACAACCCCCTGGCTGATCCCGAGCGGGCCATGATCCGGCGCAACTGGATTCTGGGGCGAATGAAAGAGCTTGGCTTTATCACCGAAGACGCCTGGTCGCTGGCCGTCAATGCACCACTGACCGCCAGCTATAACAGCCGCGAGGCCGAAGTTGACGCCGACTACGTGGCCGAAATGGCGCGGGCAGAAATGGTTCAGCGATTCGGTGAGCAGGCCTACACCGCAGGTTTCAGTGTCACATTGACTGTTGAGAGCAGCGAGCAGAACGCCGCAACCCAAGCGCTTCGCCAGGGTCTGGAAGCCTATGATCGGCGACACGGTTTCCGGGGCCCGATCGGGCAGTTCGATACCGACGGACTGAGCGCCGACGAACTGTCGCGCACCATGCTGAATTACCCGCGCGTAGAGGCGCTGGTGCCCGCAGTCGTGACAGCCGTTGATGACAAGCAGGGCAAGGTGGATGTGCATGTCCGGCGACTCGGCCCAGGCACCATGGCTTTCGAAACCATGACCTGGGCTCGCCGTTATCGTAGCGAGAACCTGCTTGGCCCTGTACCGGAGCAACCCTCAGACGTAGTCAGCCCGGGCGATGTTGTTTATGTTGAAGTGCTTGAGCGACCAGCGGTTGCTGAAGAAGACACGGGCAACCCTGCCGGTTCCACTGATCAGAACACTAACGCGAACACCGACGAGACAGCAGCATCACCTGGCACGCTGAAGGTGGCACTTGCTCAGGTCCCGAAAGTGGAGGGCGCCCTGGTATCCATCGATGCCCAGACCGGAGCCATACAGGCTCTGGCCGGCGGTTACAGCTTTAGTCAAAGCAAGTTCAATCGGGCGACTCAGGCTCGCCGACAGGTGGGGTCTACCTTCAAACCCTTTCTTTATCTCGCCGCGCTGGAGAACGGGCGCACTCCAGCGACCATTTACAACGATGCCCCCATCGTCTTCGAGAATTCAGAGCTTGAAACCGCATGGCGCCCGGAGAATTCATCCGGTCAGTTTTACGGTCCTACCACGCTGCGAGAAGGACTCTTCCGCTCAAGGAACCTTGTATCCGTAAGACTGCTTCGGGACCTCGGCATCCAGACAACGCTTGATTATCTTGAGCAACTGAAGGTGCCGACCGAGCACATGCCATCCAATCTGTCCCTGGCACTGGGCAGTGGCCTGCTGACCCCGATGGAGCTGGCCAGAGGCTTCGCTGTCATCGCCAATGGCGGCTATGACGTGCAACCCTACCTGATTCAGACCATCGAGGACTGGGAAGGCGATGTAGTGTTCCGCGCGCCAGAGGTTCAGTTGTGCGACCAGAATTGCGATGCAGACAGCCCCGACCAGCCGTCACGCCCGGCTGATCTGGAGAATAATGAACCGATCCTGGAAGGCCTCGTGCTGACCGCAACGGATGACAACCCGCAACCCAGAGTGATGGAGAGACTGGCGGACAAGCGCTCTGTCTTCATGATGCACTCGATCATGCAGGACGTCATTTTGCGCGGCACCGGCACTCGAGCGCAGGTTTTGGGTCGCTCTGATCTGGCCGGCAAGACTGGCACCACAAACGAACAGAAGGACACCTGGTTCGCTGGCTTCAACCACAACACAGCAACAGCCGTGTGGGTCGGTTTTGATCAGCCGGCCCCGCTCGGTCGCAGTGAGTTTGGCGCCAGCACCGCTCTACCCATCTGGATAGACTACATGGAAGTGGCGCTGGCGGACGAACCGGAGGTCACAATGCCGCGTCCGAATGGACTGGTGAGCGTACGCATCAACCCGCAAACAGGCGAGCGGGCAGGTCCGTCTCAGGAAGGCAGGTTTGAGTTGTTCAAGGAAGAAAATGCCCCGGCTCCATTGACCGCTGAAGACCTGGACGGCAGCTTTACAAACGGCGAACCCGATAGCCTGTCGCGCCAGATTTTCTGATCGCCTGCTCAATCCGGATTGAACAGGCGGGAGAGGCACCTCCCCCGCCTGTTCACACCACCGGCATCCTTGCCGTCGGGATCAGATGATATCGTCCATGGACTTCAGCGGGTAATGGGCCGGGTACGGGTTGCGGGCAACACCCGAATCCACAGCAGCGCGGGCAACCGCAGCAGGCACCACTTCCAGCAGACGAACGTCCATCGGCTTGGGAATGATGTACTCCCGGCCGAATTCGAACGCCTCAGCACCATAGGCTTCGCAGATTTCCTGCGGCACCGGCTCCTTGGCCAATTCACGGATCGCGTGAACGGCAGCCACTTTCATTTCCTCATTGATGGTGGTTGCCCGAACATCCAGCGCACCACGGAAAATGAAGGGGAAGCCCAGCACGTTGTTTACCTGGTTCGGATAATCTGACCGGCCAGTAGCCATGATCAGGTCATCGCGGGTCGCCAGGGCCACTTCCGGACTGATTTCCGGGTCCGGGTTGGAGCAGGCGAACACGATCGGGTTTGGCGCCATTTTCTTCAACTGGCCGGCGGTCAGCAGATTCGGGCCGGACAGCCCCAGGAACACATCAGCACCATCAATGGCGTCGTCCAGGGTCCGCTTGTCGGTGTCGTTGGCGAACATGGCCTTGTACTGATTCAGGTCGTCACGACCAGAGTGGATCACACCCTTGCGGTCGAGCATGAAGATGTTCTCAGAGCGTATGCCGCAACTGACGAGCAGCTTCATACAGGCAACAGCGGCTGCACCAGCGCCCAGACACACCACCGTTGCTTCTTCAATCTTCTTACCCTGCAGTTCCAGAGCATTGATCATGCCGGCTGCAGTCACGATAGCCGTGCCGTGTTGGTCATCGTGGAAAATGGGCACGTTGCACTTTTCAATCAACGCACGCTCGATCTCGAAGCATTCAGGTGCCTTGATGTCTTCGAGATTGATACCTCCAAAGGTATCCGCGATGCGCTCAACCGTTTCAATAAACGCTTGCGGGCTTTCGGAATTCACTTCGATGTCGAAGACATCGATCCCGGCAAAGCGCTTGAACAGTACGCCTTTGCCTTCCATGACCGGCTTGCTCGCCAGGGGGCCAAGATTACCGAGGCCAAGGATAGCGGAGCCATCGGAAATCACAGCAACCAGATTACCCTTGGCGGTGTACTTGTATGCGTTCTCGGGGTCTCTCGCGATCTCGCGGACCGGCTCGGCAACCCCGGGGCTGTACGCCAGGGAGAGATCGCGGGAGGTACGGGTAGGCTTGGTGATTTCGACACTCAGCTTACCGGGCCGCGGTTTGGCGTGATATTCAAGGGCAGCTTCTTTCAGATCTTGAGACATTGCCACTGTTCCGTTGTCACGTTTATGGAATATCTCCACCGGAAAATGCCCGGCGAAGCCCGCCATTATGGCGCGCCGGCCAGAAAACGACAAGCCGATATCGAACACTTTATGACCAGAGAGTAGCGTCTCTCTTGCGCCTCCCGGCATACGGTGCCGCAGCATTCAGACACAAAAAAAGCGCCAGAAGGCGCTTTTTTTGCTGAGTCGAAACCGGTTCAGGCTTTCTTGCCACCGATGCGACCACCGAAACGCTTGTTGAAGCGATCAATACGACCGCCGGTGTCCATGACCTTCTGCTTGCCGGTGTAGAACGGGTGGCACTGGGAGCATACGTCCAGTTGCAGATCATGGCCAATGGTGGAGCGGGTCTTGATCACATTACCGCAGGAACAGGTGGCGGTAATATCTGCGTACTTGGGGTGAATACCTTCTTTCATGGCGAACCTCTGTCGGTCATGCCGCTACCTGATCACCTGCCTCAATGGGCTCCCGGGTCAGGCACCGCATGTTTGAATCCAATAGAAAGACCGTGCAAAATCATGCCCGGCCAGAAACAGACCGCGAATCTTACTGACAAACCCGGCCACAGGCAAGTGCCCGGCGATGTCCACACCGGCAGGACTCCTTCCCTCGCGGCCCACCAAGCCTCACTCAGGATACGCAGATACCGTGACACGGCCAGCTACCGCCAGAATCGCCATCAACCGTCCGATACGCCGGCTGTTCGACTACACCGTTCCGGCGTACCAGGAACTGGCGCCCGGGCAGCGCGTCCGGGTGCCCTTCGGCCGGCAGCAGATGACCGGGCTGGTGGTTGAGACCGGCGTAAATCCGCCCGACGGCATTGCCCTCAAACCCATCACCGAAGCCCTGGAGACCTGGCCAGCACTGCCGGATGAGACCCTGAGCCTTTTGTCCTGGGCGGCGGACTACTATCAGCACCCACTGGGGGAATGCCTGTTCATGGCCCTGCCCCCCGCGCTCAGGCGGGGGCAACCCGCCCGCGAGAAACCCGATGAACGGTGGGAGCTGGCAAACGAAACAACAGAACTGCCGGCCAATGCCAAACGCCAGATTGCCCTGCGGGATCACGTCCGGCAACAACCGGGCGTCAGCACCAGCGCACTGGTCCATCTGGGCTTTACCCGCGCACAGTTGCGCTCCCTGGCGACCAAAGGCGTGCTACGCGAAGCCCGCACACCGCTCGCCGCGCCGAAAGCCACCGGACGGCTGGACCAACCGGCACTGTCCGCCCCACAACAGGCGGCTGCGAAAGCGTTGCCAGATTCCACAGATGGCTTTTCCGCCACCTTGCTGTATGGCATCACCGGCAGCGGCAAAACGGAAATGTACCTGCATTTCCTGAAACAGCGCCTGGCAGACAACGCCCAGGCCCTGGTGCTGGTGCCGGAAATCAACCTCACCCCGCAGACCCTGGCTCGCTTTCGCCGTTACTTCGGAGACCGGATTGCGGTCTGGCACTCCGCCCTGAATGACAGCGAACGCCTGCAAACCTGGCTGGACATTCGAAATGGCAAACCCAGAATTCTCATTGGCACCCGTTCGGCGGTGCTGTTGCCATTCACCCACCTGCAAACCATCGTGGTGGATGAAGAACACGACAGCTCCTACAAACAGGGTGAAGGATTTCGCTATTCCGGCCGGGACCTTGCGGTCTATCGGGCCCATCTGAATCGCTGCCCGGTCATTCTCGGCTCCGCCACCCCCTCGCTGGAATCCTGGCATAACGCCCGTGCAGGCAAATACACATTGGTGCGCCTGGAGCAACGTGCCGGCCCATCACGCCCCCCGGCGCTGGAGCTTCTGGACATCCGCAGCCGCCCGCTGGAGGCCGGTCTGTCCCGTCCGGTGCTGGCGGCTATTCGGGACACACTGTCGCGGGGCGAGCAGGCCCTGGTATTTGTGAACAGGCGGGGCTTTGCGCCGGTTGTGATGTGCTTTGACTGCGGGTATTTTGAAGAGTGTCCCAGGTGCGACACCCGCCTGACCTACCATCGCCGGGACAGAGCCCTGCGCTGCCACCACTGCGACTTCCAGACCGCGGCCCGCCCGCACTGCCCAAAATGCCAGAGCGACAACTACCAACCGGTCGGCCAGGGCACCGAGCGAGCGGAAGAGGCCCTGGCCGAACACTTCCCGGACACACCGGTGATTCGGGTGGACCGGGACAGCACCCAGCGCAAGGGCAGCATTCAAAGCATCCTTAACCGGGTCAACAGCGGAGCACCCTGCATCCTTGTCGGCACCCAGATGCTGGCGAAGGGGCACGATTTTCCCGGTGTTACCCTGGTAGTGGTGGTCAACGCCGACGGCGGGCTGTTCAGTGTTGATTTCCGGGCGCCCGAGCAGATGATCCAGACCCTGCTGCAGGTCAGCGGGCGCGCCGGCCGGGGTGCACGACCGGGCAAGGTGCTGATCCAGACCTGCCACAGCGATCACCCTCTGCTGCAGAGCCTGTGCGCCGGGGATTACCCGGCCATCGCACAACAGTTACTGGATGAACGCAACGCCGGCCGGCTACCGCCCTACCGGGCCATGGCGGTGCTCCGGGTGGAAGCGGCCACCATGCAGGACAGCCTCGCTCTGCTGGACAACATCAAATCCGGAACACCGAAATCGACCGTCGACCTGTGGGGCCCGCTGCCCGCCGTGATTGCACGCAAAGCCGACCGACACCGGGCATACCTGGTGTTCTGCAGTGACACCCGGAGCCAGCTAAATCGCTTGCTCTCCGATCTGTGCCAGGCACTGGACCAGCGCAAACTGCCCGCTGGCGTTCGATGGATGGTAGACGTAGACCCACTGGAGACCGGATAGGGTTCGGTGAGCGTTCACAGGTTACCCGTCGCTCCGGGCCCGGCTATTTTGCGTACGTCCCCACTTTCCGCGATAATACGCGTCTTTTCCGACACCCATTCTCCCGACACCCGAGTCATCTGAGAGCATGAAAGAGACCGTATCCGAGCTTCTCCAGTCCGCGCTGGCCGCACTGCAATCCGAGGGCGTGCTGCCGGCGGACCAAACCTTCACCCCGCAGGTTGGCAACACCAAGGACAAATCCCACGGCGATTACGCTTGCAACATCGCGCTGGTGGCGTCCAAGGCCGCAGGCTGCCCGCCCCGCAAACTGGCGGAAGCACTGGTAGAACGTTTGCCAAAGAGCGCAGCCCTGGAGAAGGTCGAGATTGCCGGCCCGGGCTTCATCAACTTTTTCATGAGCACCGCCAGCGCTTTCGGCATTGTCGACACCATTCTGGAAGAGGCTCACCAGTTCGGCTGCAACACCAGCGGCAACGGGGAAAAAGTCCAGGTGGAGTTTGTCTCCGCCAACCCCACCGGCCCCCTGCACGTGGGCCATGGCCGTGGCGCAGCGATTGGCGATTGCCTGTGCCGCCTGCTGGAAGCCAATGGCTACGATGTTACCCGGGAGTTCTACTACAACGACGCCGGTGCCCAGATCAGCAACCTGGCCCGTTCCGTCCAGGCAAGGGCCAAGGGCCTGACGCCGGAACACGAAAGCTGGCCGGAAGACGGCTACCGGGGCGATTACATCACCGACGTCGCCAACGCATATCTGGCCGGTGATACGGTCACCGCAGATGACCGCGAAGTCACCGGCAAAGCCGACCCGGAAGATCTGAACGCCATCCAGCACTTTGCCGTGGCCTACCTGCGCCGGGAACAAGACCTGGACCTAAAGGCCTTCGGCGTTGAGTTCGACGTCTATTTTCTGGAGTCTTCCCTGTACGACGACGGTAAAGTAGCGGCCACCGTTGAACGCCTGCAGGCCAACGGCTTCACCTACGAGCAGGACGGCGCCCTGTGGCTGAAAACCACCGAGTTCGGCGACGACAAAGACCGGGTGATGCGCAAGAAAGACGGCGGCTACACCTACTTCCTTCCAGACGTGGCCTACCACCTGGACAAGTGGCAGCGCGGCTTCTCGACCGTCATCAACGAACAGGGTGCCGACCACCACTCCACCGTTACCCGCGTACGTGCCGGCCTGCAGGCCCTGAAAGCGGATATCCCGCAGGGCTGGCCGGACTATGTTCTGCATCAGATGGTCATGGTGACCCGTTCCGGCGAGGAAGTGAAAATCTCTAAGCGTGCGGGAAGCTACGTCACCCTGCGCGACCTGATCGACGAAGTCGGCCGGGACGCCACCCGCTTTTTCCTGGCGGCCCGCCGGGTGGATTCACAGCTGACCTTCGACATCGACCTGGCGCGCTCCCAAACCAACGAAAACCCGGTCTACTACATCCAGTATGCCCACGCCCGGATTTGCAGCGTACTGCGCAAACTCGCCGAGGAAGGCGTGGAGCGCGGCCTGAATGAGCGCGCCGGCGACCTGAGCCTGCTGACGCTGGATGAAGAAAAAGAACTGGCCAACCAGCTAGCGAAATACCCGGAGCTGATTGCCAATTCCGCCGCCCAGCGCGAGCCGCACCACCTCACCCACTATCTGCGCGAGCTGGCCGGTCAATTCCACACCTACTACAACGCCCATAAGGTGCTGGTTGACGATACCAACCTGCGGGATGCCCGGGTGAGCCTGTACCTCGCAGTGCGCCAGGTAATCGCCAACGGCCTGAACCTGCTGGGCGTCAGCGCGCCGGAGGAGATGTAACCTGCCATGGCCAGAGACTATGCCAAAAAGGATCGCCCCTTTGATAAAGGCGCGGCCGCCGGCAAAGGCACTTCCGTTGGCAAAGGCGCTTCCGTTGGCAAAGGCACATCCGCTCGCAAAAGCGCCGCCACTCGTCGGCCCGCGCCGGTAAAAACGGCGCGGCCGGCCCCGAAACGTCACACGGCCCCGGCGAGGGCCCAGCATGGAGCTTTGTCATTGAAGTGGATTCTGTCTCTGGCCGCCGTTGGCGGCTTCATCGGATTTATCGTGTACCTGAACACCCTGCCCACCGGCTCAGAATCGCA
>DASSWD010000137.1:0-2252 GCA_035705335.1 Marinobacter sp.
GGTGCCCGGCGCTGCTGCGCAGATGTAGTCCTCGCCCGGCGTCAGGCCGGCGGCGGTAAACTCGCCCTTGGCCCAGTCGCCCATGATCTGCATGGCGGCCTCGCCCCGAATCACCATGCCGGTGGCGGTGTTCCAGTCACGGCCGGCGGCGTTGTCGTCCACATAGCTCATTACTTTGGAAAATTCGGCAAAGACGGTTTCCATCTGGTCGCTGTTGATCACGTCCATGTCGTGTTCCACAAACGCCTTGGCGTAGGCTTCAGGGCCCATCACTGCCAGCGCGACGGCTTCAAACACCGTGGCGTCCTGCCAGGGTTGGCCGCCGTGGGCCAGGGGGATGTAACCAGCGGCCTGGAGCTTGTCGGCAGCGGCGTAGAATTCGTCCAGGGTGGTGGGCAGGCTGACGCCGGCCTTTTCCAGTACCTCCGGGTTGGCCCAGATCCAGTTAACCCGGTGCACGTTCACCGGCACGGCCACGTAGTTGCCTTCGTACTTCATCACGTCAGCGATGACCGGCGGAATCAGGTTGTCCCAGTTGTTGTCGGCAGCCACGTCGTCCAGGTTGGTCAGAAAGCCCAGCTCGGCCCATTCCCGGATATCCAGGCCCTTGATCTGGGCTGCGGCAGGCGGATTGCCAGACACCGCGCGGGTTTTCAACACGGTCATGGCGGCTTCACCACCGCCACCGGCAACGGCAAAGTCTTTCCAGGTGTGGCCCTGCTCTTCCATCATGCCTTTGAGGGCAGACGCGGCGCGGGCTTCACCGCCCGCGGTCCACCAGTGCAGAACTTCCACTTCGCCGGCGTGAGCGGCGGCAGGGAACAGGGCAGCAGACACCGCCAGGGCAGAAACGGTACGTTTGAAGGTCATGGTGCTGGCTCCTTTTTATTGTTGTCAGGAGGTTGGCTTGTCGGGCCTTGGCCGGCCCTTTCAGGTTCAGTAACGAGTGTATGGCAGGCGCCGCTCGCGGTAGGTATCAAACTGAAAGGCCCATGTAACAAATCTGTTACACAGAAAAGATCGTCAGAAAAGCATTCCCATATCAGTGTCTTGGCAGGCTCAGGATAACCCGAAGGCCACCCTCGGGGCGGTTGGCCACGGTCAGGTCACCGCCATGGTTCTGGGCAATATTGCGGGCAATACCCAACCCGAGACCGTGCCCCTGGCGCTGGCCTTGATGCAACCGGTAATAGGGATCAAAGATACGTGGCAGCTCGGCCTCGGGGATGCCGGGCCCCCAATCTTCCACCCGGATGACCAGTTGCCCCGGGGTATCCTGTAGCACCACATCTGCCCGTTCACCGTACTTGATGGCGTTGTCTACCAGGTTGCCCAGGCATCGGGACAAGGCCAGCGGTTTGCCCCGGAAAGGCTGACAACGGCCCAGGACTTTCAGGCGATCAGTGCCCTCCTGGCGATAGGCCTCGGCCATGCGCGCGAGCAGCCGTTCAATGTCGATCGACTCCACGTTTTCATGAATGTCGGTGTCTTTCAGGGATTGCAGGGCGCCTTTGACCAGCAGTTCCAGTTCCTGCAGATCGCTCTCCAGGCGCTCGCGCATACCGTCATCCTCAATCAAATCGATGCGCAGGCGCAGCCGGGTGATGGGGGTTTTCAGGTCGTGGGAAATGGCGCGGAACAGCTCTTCCCGGTCGCCAATGTAGTTCTGCAACCGCCGGCGCATGGTGTTGAAACTGCGGGTAACCGCAACAATCTCGGCACTGCCCTGTTCTTTCAGGGGCGGCTGGTCGTCGTCCAGGGGCAGGTCCCGGGTGGCTTTGGCCAGCTTGCGCAGGGGGCGGGTCTGCTGGCGAATCAGCCAGGCCAGCACCGGGAACAGAATGCCGATCATCACCACCATGAACAGCACCTGCTGGCCCGGGATGCCTTCGTCGTCAAACGACACGTAGGGCGCCGGCAGGGCTGCCGCCAGGTACAGCCATTCGTCTTCTGCCACTTCAATCTGGGTGACCAGCACCGGTGGGTTCAACGGTTCCAGCGTGAGCGCGTAATGTGCCCAGGACGGTGGCAGGGCGTCCAGCGGCAGCTCGGTGTTCAGAATGCGCAGCTGCTGCGGGTGTACAAATTCCACGTGCAGGTTGATCTGGTTACCCAGGCGCCGTCGCAGTACCGATTCCACCTCGGCCCGTACCCGTAGCTTTCGGTCGGTGTCGGGCAGCGGCACCATGTCGAGCTGGCGGTTATTCAAAGACACGAAAAACCGGGTACCGCCCATGTCCCGCAACTGGTCC
>DASSWD010000138.1:0-3459 GCA_035705335.1 Marinobacter sp.
ATCGGCACCCATCGCCTGAATGTCTTTTGCCTGTTGCACAAACAACTCCGGCGTGTGCACCGGGCTGGTGGTGTAGCAGATGGTGCCCTGAGCATGCTTGCCCGCTGCCTTGACGGCTTTCATGGCGGTTTCGATGTTGCGCAGATCGTTCAGGGCGTCAAACACCCGGAATACGTCAATCCCGTTCTCGGCGGACTTGTGCACGAACGCTTCGACAACATCGTCGGCGTAGTGCCGGTAACCCAGCAGGTTCTGGCCCCGCAGCAGCATTTGCAGGCGGGTATTGGGTAGGGCTTCGCGCAGCTGGCGCAGGCGCTCCCACGGGTCTTCCTTGAGGAAGCGCACGCAGGCGTCAAAGGTGGCGCCGCCCCAGACTTCCAGTGACCAGTAGCCCACTTTGTCCAGCTTGTCGCAAATGGGCAGCATGTCTTCAGTGCGCATGCGGGTGGCAATCAACGACTGGTGCGCGTCTCGCAGGATCAGGTCCGTGACCTCAATCGGTTTCTTGGCAGTGCTCATAATCAATCCTCCTGAAAGTTACCAGCCGGCGTGAGCCGCAATGGTGGCGGCAATGGCCAGCGCCACTTCGCTGGGGTGACGTTTGGTGGAATAGCGCAGCAGCTCCGGATGACTGGGCACAAAGCTGGTGTCGAAGATGCCCTTACGGAAATCCGGGTGGTCGAGAATCTGCTGGTAGTAGTTGGCGGTGGTCTTGATGCCGTGCAGACGCATGTCATCCAGCGCCCGCTTGCTGCGCTCGATCACCTCCTCCCAGGTCAGGGCCCAGACCACCAGCTTCAGACACATGGAGTCGTAGTAGGGCGGAATCTCATAGCCGGTGTAGATGGCGGTATCCACCCGCACGCCTGGCCCGCCCGGCGCGTAATAATGGGTGATGCGCCCGAAGCTGGGCAGAAAGTCGTTCTTGGGATCTTCCGCGTTGATGCGAAACTGCAGCGCATAGCCGCGGAAGCTGACGTCTTCCTGCCGGTAGGTCAGCGGCAGGCCGGCGGCTACCCGCAGCTGCTCCCGAACAATATCGATGCCGGTAATCGCCTCGGTAATCGTGTGCTCCACCTGAACCCGGGTGTTCATTTCCATGAAATACACTTCGTTGCCGGCCAGCAGAAACTCCACGGTACCGGCGTTCTCATAACCCACCGCTTTGGCGGCCTTCACCGCCAGGCCGCCGATGTACTGGCGCTGTTCCGGCGTGAGCTGGGGGCTGGGGGCGATTTCGATCAGTTTCTGGTTACGGCGCTGAATTGAACAATCCCGCTCGAACAGGTGAATGGCGTTGCCCTGGCTGTCGGCCAGCACCTGAACCTCGATGTGGCGCGGGTTGACGATGCATTTCTCCATGAACACCTCGGCCGAGCCAAACGCCTTGGTGGCCTCGGAAATCACCCGGGGATAATGGGTCTTCAGTTCCTCGGGGGTATCGCAACGGCGAATACCCCGGCCGCCACCGCCGGAAGTCGCCTTGACCATCACCGGGTAGCCAATCTCGTTGGCCAGTGCCAGGGCCTCGTCCAGGCTGCTCAGATTGCCCTCGGAGCCCGGCGTGACCGGTACCCTGGCCGCTCGCATGCTGTTCCGGGCCTGGGTCTTGTCGCCCATCTTGTGAATGACCGACGACTTCGGCCCGATAAAGGTAATGCCCTGCTGCTCGCAGATGCGGGCAAATTCGGCGTTTTCCGACAGAAAGCCATAGCCCGGGTGAATGGCGTCGCAGCCGGTTTCCAGGGCCAGATTGACGATCCGTGCCGGGTCCAGATACCCGGCAATCGGGTCCTCGCCCATGGAGTAGGCTTCATCGGCGCGTTTGACGTGCAGCCCGTACCGATCGGGCTCGGTGTAGATGGCCACCGAGCGAATGCCCATCTCGGCACAGGCCCGAATGATGCGGACCGCAATCTCGCCCCGGTTGGCGATCAAGACTTTCTTGAGCATGGGTGTTTCCCCTGTTGCGTCCTTGAGAAAGGTCAGGGGCAGGTTATCGGGCACTCACCAAAAGTAAAAATTCATATTTCTTGTATTATCTATAAGATATTACTTATGTATCCGCCCTCAGCTTGGAATTGATCATGCCCATCAGCGTCCAGAAACTGGCTAACCGGTTGACCTTTCGACAGTTACAGGTATTCCAGGCGGTCCACGAACTGGAGAGCTACAGCCGAGCCGGTGAGCACCTGGGCCTGACCCAGCCGGCGGTCAGCAGCCAGATCCGCCACCTGGAACAGGCGGTGGGCACGCCGCTGTTCGAATATGTAGGGCGCCGCCTGTACTGCACGGTCGCCGGGAAAGAGCTGGCGGAGAGTGTGCGTGCGGTGTTTTCGGAACTGGAGCGAATGCAGAACCGGCTGGCGCAACTGGAGGGCAGGGTAGCGGGCGAGCTGCGGCTGGTGGCCGTGAGTACGGCGCAGTCGGTGGTGCCGTATTTGCTGCGTTCGTTTTTGCAACTGAACCCGCAGGTTCACGTAGTGGTGTCAGCGGTGAACCGCGCGACGGCACTGGAATGGCTGAACGAGAACCGGGATGGCCTGGTGATCATGGGTATGGTGCCTCCGGGGCGGCCCCTGATTTCGCTGCCGTTTCTGGACAATGAGCTGATTCCCGTGGCACCACCGGATCACCCTTTACTGGCAGAGCCCACGGTGCCGCCTCAGGCGTTTCTGGAGAGTCAGTTGCTGCTGCGGGAGCCAGGCTCGGGCAGCCGACTGGCTCTGGAGGTGTTTTGCCAGGAAAATCGGTTGCGGCTGGAGGCGGGCATTGAGTTGGGGTCCACGGATGCGGTCAAACACGCGGTGTTGGCGGGTCTGGGAGTGGCGGTGCTGCCACGGCTGAGTGTGTTGTCGGAGTTGGCTTTGGGCCGCTTGCAGGTGGTGCCGGTGCCGGGGTTTCCGTTGCGGCGCAGTTGGTGCGTGGTATACCCGCAGGCTCGGCATCTGACGCCGGTGATGCAGGCGTTTGTTGATTACATACAACAGAACATTGGGCAGTTTGAGCGGGTGTTTCGGCGTTTGTCCCGCTGATTTGGGCTTGGGGTTTGTTTTTGGCCCTAGCCTGATGGTTGCGGGGATTGGTCGGGTTTGGGACCCCTTCCCAAAAAACGCTCCTGCGGCACGTCCATGTGACGCTTCGCTCCGGCCATCCATGGCCTCCGAGATTTTTGGGAAGGGGTCCCAAACCCAACCTTTTCAGCTTCGCAGGTATAGTCGGACGAAAAAGGCTTTTGCCTAATGAGCTCTAGCCTGACTATGCCCGTGCTGTTGGATAGGGTCTGGTGGGGGCAGCCTACCAAAAATCTGGAGCGCCAGGGATGGCGCGACGAAGCCCTACAGGGACGTATTCACGGGCGTTTTTTGGGAGGCTGCCCCCTCCAGGCCCAAAGCCACCTAAGCCAGAAGGCTAGGGCCGAACCCAGAAGGCCCGACCCAAAGTTAGCCCTCAACCCCC
>DASSWD010000139.1:0-4673 GCA_035705335.1 Marinobacter sp.
CTGAAACAACTGAAAAGGTGTCTTGAACCATGACCGAACATGACGACCTGGATATGCTGGTTGCCGAGTTCGTGCTTGGCACCCTGCCACCGGACGAGCGCCGCCGGGTGGAAGCCCTCAGGGCTCAGGACCCCGAGCTGGAAACCCGCATTCTTCAGTGGGAATCCCGGCTGTCTGCCCTGAGCGATGAGACCGCCCCGGTGCAACCCGGCCCGGACATGCTCAAGCGAATTGAACGGGCCATTGATCAACTCGAACAGCAACAACCCCAGGGCGCCGATGTGATCAGCCTGCGCCGCCAGTTGAACCGCTGGCGCTGGAGCACTGCCGTAACCTCCGCCGCCGCAGCGCTGCTGGTGGCCGTGCTGTTACTCCAGCCGGCGCCTGAGGAGCTCGACCAGTCGTTTGTCGCCGTATTCCAGCATAATGATGAGCAACCGGCGTTCCTGCTGACCGTAGATCTGGAAAGCCGGCAGCTCAACATTCAGCCGGTCACCGCAGCGCCGGCCGGGGATCAGTCGTATCAGCTCTGGATCAAGGATGATGAGCTGGGGCCCGTGCCACGGTCGGTCGGCGTGCTGAATGAGAACTTTGACGTTGATCCCTCCGCCCTGAGCCGCTACGACGAGGAACTGCTCAAACGGGCCACCTTCGGCATCAGCCTGGAGCCAAAAGGCGGCTCACCCACCGGCCAACCCACCGGGCCGGCCCTGCACGGCTTCCTCTACCCCACGAACCCGAACGCGGATAAGCAGCGGCTGTAAATTTTTTTCGACGGCCGCTGAAACTTTCCCGATTGCCCTCCCGTAGCTGGGGGTAACCCATCAACAACACGATGAACGATGGGCTTTACCTTCATCTGTTAGGAGAACGCAATGACCAAGCACATCAACACAAATACGGTACTGGCTGCCGCACTGGTCTCTGGCCTGGCGCTGTCTGGCAACGCCCTGGCCGGCGACCACGAGGCCGGTGTCTGGGCGATGGACCAATCCGTCAGTAACGGCGTGGTCTCCGCCCGCAAAGTGGTGGCTGAGGAAAACGGCTGGCTGGTTGTACACCGCACCGACGAAGCCATGAAGCCCGGCCCGGTGGTGGGTTATGCACCGCTGCGCGCCGGCCAGAACATGGACGTGGCGGCCCTTCTGAGCGAAGAGGTACAGTCCGGCGACATGCTGATGCTGATGGTGCACAGCGAGGCCGGCGGCACCGAAACCGGCGTGTTCGAGTACACCCTCGGCGCCAAGGAGGATGGCCCGATCCGCAAGGACGGCAACCTGGTGATGAAGACCATCACCGCCCGCTAAAACCGGCCCTCCCAACCGCCCGCGCAAGTCCCGGCAAGGCCTTGGCGGGCGGTGCTTTAACCGCTTTTC
This sequence comes from Marinobacter sp., assembly GCA_035705335.1. Classification (GTDB taxonomy): domain Bacteria; phylum Pseudomonadota; class Gammaproteobacteria; order Pseudomonadales; family Oleiphilaceae; genus Marinobacter. The sequence goes on from DASSWD010000139.1 coordinate 1,377, forward strand.
ATCGTATACGCACAAGCCCCCATCCGCCCCGGTAAAAATTTAGTAGCGCGGCCGAAATTCTCGTGTTAAATATCGCGCGAACAGGTCGGGTTCCCCACCCACCTTTCCAGGAGAAGCCTCAAAGGAGTCAAAAGGCGGCATTCCGGTGTTCTCACAAACGCCTGCCACCTCCGGCCACCCTCAGCAGACCTGCACAACACCGCGTGCGCGCCGCACGCTTTGTATCCATCCCTTTTTAGTGAGGGAAAACATCCAATGTTGAAGTTGTGTAAGCCACAGGCGCTTGTCGCCGCTGTTGCCATGTCTCTGGGTGCCTCTTCGGTGTTCGCCGCCGGAGAAGTGCGTGTGTACAACTGGTCCGACTACATCGCCGAGGACACCTTGGCGAAGTTCACGGAAGAAACCGGTATCAAAGTCATTTACGACGTCTACGACAGTAACGAAATTCTGGAAGCAGCCCTGTTGTCTGGCCGTTCCGGCTATGACCTGGTGGTGCCTTCAAACCACTACGTGGCCAAGCAGATTTCTGCCAAGGCGTTCGTGCCGCTGGACCACAGCCAGCTGCCGAACATGGCCAACCTGAACCCGGATCTGATGGACGATCTGGAGAAAGTCGACCCGGGCAGCCAGTTCTCCCTGCCCTACCTGTGGGGCACCAACGGCTATGGCTACAACGAAGGCCGGATCCAGGAAATCCTGGGTGAGAATGCCCCGACCGACTCCTGGGCTCTGGTATTTGACCCGGAAGTGACCGGCAAACTGGCCGCCGGCGGCTGTGGCATTGCCATGCTGGACTCCGGCGAAGAGATGGTGCGTGCGGCCATGGCCTACATCGGTCTGGACCCTAACAGCATCAACGCCGACGACATCAAAAAAGGCGGTGAAGTGATCAAGGCCGTGCGCCCGAATATCACCTACTTCCACTCATCCCGATACATTGGCGACCTGGCCAACGGTGACCTGTGCGTGGCCGCCGGCTATTCCGGCGACATCCTGCAGGCTGCTGCCCGTGCCGAGGAAGCCGGAAACGGCAATGTCATCCGCTACACCATCCCCAAGGAGGGCGCGGTGCTGTGGTTTGACATGATGACCATCCCGGCGGGCGCGCCGAACGTGGAAAACGCCCACAAACTGATGAACTTCCTGATGCGCCCTGAGATCATCGCGGACATCACCAACTATGTCTGGTACGCCAACCCGAACAAGGCGGCCGACGAGTTCGTTGACCCGGAGATCCTGAGCGACACCAGCATCTACCCCACCGAAGACGTGCTGAAGAAGCTTTACGTGATGGAAGGTCGGCCACAGGACGCCCAGCGCCTGATGACCCGCACCTGGACCAGCGTAAAATCCGGTCGCTGACGGTGGCCGTGACCGACACTACCTCCGCGCAAGCGGAGGTGCTTCTCAGCATCAAGGGTATCTCCAAGAGCTTTGACAGCACCCTGGCGGTGGACGACGTCAGCCTGGACATCCACAAGGGCGAGATTTTCGCCCTTCTGGGTGGATCAGGCTCTGGCAAGTCGACCCTGCTGCGTATGCTGGCGGGCTTTGAAACCCCGGATTCCGGTCGTATCGTGCTGGACGGCCAGGACATCACAGCCCTGCCGCCATACCTGCGCCCGACCAACATGATGTTCCAGTCCTATGCCCTGTTCCCGCACATGACGGTGGAGCAGAACATTGCCATGGGCCTGAAACAGGACAAGCTGCCGAAGAACGAAATTGCCGACCGCGTGGCCGCCATGCTCAAACTGGTGAAAATGGAGCCCTACGCCAAACGCAAACCGCAGCAGTTGTCTGGCGGCCAACAGCAGCGCGTGGCCCTGGCGCGCTCACTGGCGAAACGACCCAAATTGTTGCTGCTGGACGAGCCCATGGGCGCGCTGGATAAGAAACTCCGCTCGGAAATGCAACTGGAACTGGTGGACATCCTGGAAAAGGTGGGCGCGACCTGCCTGATGGTGACCCACGACCAGGAAGAAGCCATGACCATGGCCAGCCGCATTGCCATTATGTCCCACGGCCGAATTGCCCAGGTGGGCTCACCCATTGATATCTATGAGAGCCCAAACAGCCGCATGACGGCGGAGTTCATCGGCTCGGTGAATATCTTTGAAGCCAGCATCCTGGAAGACCATTCCGACAGCATCTCCCTGACCAGCGAGCTGCTGGATGCCCCGGTATTCATCGACCGCGGTGTGACCACCCCGGCGGAAACCACCGACACCCTGATCGCCCTGCGACCGGAGAAGATCTATCTGACCACCGACAAGCCCGAGGGCGACACCAACTGGAGCTGCGGCACGGTGGACAACATTGCCTATCTCGGCGACATCACGTCCTACTACGTGAAGCTGGCCAGCGGCAAGCGGGTGCAGGCCACCATGGCCAACGTGGAACGCCGCGGCGAGCGGCCCACCTGGGGCGACCGGGTCTACGTGTCCTGGGAAGCCTCCAGCCCCATCCTGCTCTGGAACTGAAGCCATGACCAAGAAGCTTCTGGCAACTCCCCTCGCGGAGCGAGTGCGTGCGGTGGTTTTCCATCGGCGGGTGGTGTTCGGCGTGCCCTTCGCCTGGCTTTTGCTGTTCTTCCTGCTGCCGTTTGCGCTGGTGCTGAAGATCAGCCTGACCTCAGCGGTGATGGCCATTCCACCCTACGAGCCGGTGTTCCGGTGGGTGGAGAGCACCCTGTCGGTGGTGGTGAACTTTGGCAACTACCTGTTCCTGGCCTCCGACAGCCTCTATATCGCCGCTTATTGGGGCTCGGTCAAAACCGCGTTCCTGGCGACACTGGTGTGCCTGTTGATCGGCTACCCCATGGCCTATGCCATGGCGCGCGCGCCCAAGCACTGGCAACTGGTGTTCCTGCTGATGGTGATGCTGCCCTCCTGGACCTCATTCCTGATCCGCGTGTACGCGTGGATGGGCATTCTGGGCAACCAGGGGCTGCTGAACACCTTTCTGTTGTGGCTCGGCGTCATCGAATCACCACTGAAAATGTTGAACACCAACTTCGCGGTGATTCTGGGTATCGTCTATGCCTACCTGCCGTTCATGGTGCTGCCCATTTACACCAACCTGGTGAAGCTGGACGTGCGCCTGCTCGAAGCAGCGTCTGATCTGGGCTGTCGCAGCCTGACCACCTTCTGGGCCATCACCCTGCCGTTGTCCAAGGCGGGTATTCTGGCCGGCTCCATGCTGGTGTTCATTCCCGCCGTTGGCGAGTTTGTGATTCCGGAACTGCTGGGCGGTCCGGATACACTGATGATCGGCAAGGTATTGTGGGAAGAGTTC
>DASSWD010000140.1:0-6568 GCA_035705335.1 Marinobacter sp.
GCCGACGACAACGCCCTGAAAGACGAGTTGCAGGACCTGGTGCGCCGCCGCCTGTCCACCCACGCCTATCCCCGGGAAATCGAGTTTGTGGACGAACTGCCGAAAACCCCCAGCGGCAAGATCCAGCGCTTCGTGCTGCGCAATCGCGCCAAAGAGGAAGCCGCCGGATGAAAGTGACCTTCGAGGAACTGAAGTACTTCCTGGAAGAGCAGTTTCCGCAGGGGGCCTCTTACGGCTCCCTGCAGGAACTCGGTGACGGCTGGGCAGAAATGAAACTGGAGGTGGACGAAAGCCACCTTCGGCCGGGAGGGACGGTGTCCGGGCCGGCCATGATGGGCCTGGCGGATGTGGCCATGTACGCCGCGCTGCTGAGCCGCATCGGCCTGGTGCCACTGGCAGTCACCACGAACCTCAATATCAATTTCCTGAGAAAACCGGCCGCGCACGCGCCAATCCGCGCCCGGGCGACTATGCTCAAGGTAGGCCGAACCATGGGCGTGGGGGAGGTGTTTGTCTATTCCGAAGGCGTGGAAGACCCGGTGGCGCACTCCACCATGACCTATTCCATTCCGCCTGAGAAATACCGGAATTAGTTATTGACGTTTACGTATACGTCAATTTAACCTGTCATTAGTTGAAAATGACACCGAACGACGTATCGCCATTAATGACAAGAATAAAGAAAGGTGAAGTGGCTCATGAGTGAACAGTACGTTCTCGAGACCCGTAACCTGGTCAAGGAATTCAAAGGGTTCGTCGCCGTTGACGATGTCAACCTGCAAATCCGCAAAGGCCACATTCACGCGTTGATTGGCCCCAACGGTGCTGGCAAGACCACGGTCTTCAACCTGCTCACCAAGTTTCTGATTCCGACCCGGGGCCAGATCCTGTTCAAGGGAGCGGACATCACCCCGCTGAAGTCCGCCGCCATCGCCCGCAAGGGCATTGTGCGATCGTTTCAGATTTCTGCCGTGTTTCCCCACATGACCGCCCTGGAAAACATTCGCGTCGCCCTACAGAGCGCCGAAGGTACGTCATTCAGCTTCTGGAAATCCGGGTACTCCCTGAACAAGCTCAACGCCCGCTGTATGGAACTGCTGGATGCGGTGGGCCTGGCGGAGTTCGCCAACACCACCACTGTTGAACTGGCCTACGGCAGCAAACGGGCGCTGGAACTGGCCACCACCCTGGCCATGGAGCCGGAGATCCTGCTGCTGGACGAACCTACCCAGGGCATGGGTTCCGAAGACGTTGACCGGGTGGTCGAACTGGTGCGCAAAGCCGCCGAAGGCCGGACAGTGCTGATGGTAGAGCACAACCTGAGTGTGGTCAGCAAACTCTGCGACCGCATCACCGTGCTGGCCCAGGGCGCGGTGCTCACCGAGGGTGACTACGCCGCGGTTTCTGCGGATCCCCGCGTGCGTGAAGTGTACATGGGCACTGACGGCAGCGGCGAGCGCGGCACCGCCGATGCGGCCAATGCGGAGGCCACCCCATGAGCCAGAACCCGGGCAAAGCCTACGAACAGCTGCGGGTATCTGGCCTGCACGCGTTTTATGGCGAATCGCACATTCTTCACGGCATCGACCTGGTGGTGAACCGGGGTGAGCTGGTGACCCTGCTGGGTCGCAACGGCGCCGGGCGCAGCACCACGCTCAAGGCCATCATGAACATGGTGGGCCGGCGTACCGGTTCCATCATGATCAACGGCGAAGAAACCATGAAGTGCGCGCCGCACCACATTGCCAGGTTGGGAGTCGGGTATTGCCCCGAACATCGGGGCATTTTTTCGTCTCTCAATGTGCAGGAGAACCTTACGCTGCCCCCCGTCGTGCGCAGTGGCGGCATGAGCCTGGAAGAGATCTACAACATGTTCCCCAACCTCTACGAGCGCCGGTTCAGCCAGGGTACCAAGCTGTCTGGCGGCGAACAGCAGATGCTCGCCATGGCGCGGATACTGCGCACCGGGGCGAACATGCTGTTACTGGACGAGATCACCGAGGGCCTGGCCCCGGTTATTGTCGAGAAGCTGGGGCAGGTACTGATGGCCCTGAAAAACAAAGGGCTGACCATTGTCCTGGTTGAACAGAATTTCCACTTCGCAGCGCCCCTGGCGGACCGGCATTACGTGGTCGAGCACGGGCAGATTGTGGAAGAGATCCACGCCGATGAGCTGAGTGCCAAACAGTCGGTGCTGGACGGCTATTTGGGGGTCTGATCCCGGATAGAGCGAAGGCAACACGTACGATAAAAGCAACAACAAACCGAACCAACGCAAGACAGTCACGGAGATACAACAATGACAATGACGAAAACGCTTCTGGCCTCCGCCGTTGCAACTGCGCTGATGGTGGGCAGCGCCCAGGCCGAGATTTCCGGTAATACCGTCAAGATTGGTTACCTGGCGGATATGTCCGGCACCTATCGTGATCTGGCAGGCCCCAATGGCCTGATCGCGCTGGAAATGGCGATCAAGGATTTTGGCGGCACGGTAAATGGCGCCAAAATTGAGGTTGTCAGCGCTGATGACCGGAACAGTCCGGATTCCTCATCAAGCACGGTGCGGCGTTGGGTTGAGCATGAAAACGTTGACATGGTGGCTGGCCTGGTAGCCTCTTCCGTTACGATCGCGGTCAGCAAGATTCTCGAAGAGAACAACAAGCTTGGCATCGTGTCCGGTTCGGCGGCGTCCAGCATTACCAACGAGTACTGTACTCCCAACCATATTCACTACGTCTATGACACCTATCCACTGGCCAACGGCACCGCCAGCGCAGTGGTCGCTGAAGGCGGCAAGACCTGGTTCCTGCTGACCGCTGACTATGCCTTTGGCCACGCTCTGGAAGCGGACGTAACCCGTGTTGTGGAGGCCAATGGCGGTGAAATTGTCGGTACCATCCGCCACCCGTTCCCCACTCACGATTTCTCTTCCTTTATCCTGCAGGCCCAGGCATCGGGCGCGGATGTGGTCGGCCTGGCCAACGCTGGTGCGGACACCACCAATGCCATTACGACAGCCAGTGAGTTTGGGGTGACGCAGTCCGGCCAGACGCTCGCCGCGCTGTTGTTGTTCCTGTCGGATGTCCACGCACTTGGAGCGGAAGTGGCGCAGGGCATTCAGCTGACCACCGGCTGGTACTGGGACATGAACGAGGAAACGCGAGCCTGGTCTGACCGGTTCATGGAGCAAACCGGGGTTCGGCCAACGATGGTGCACGCCGGTATCTACTCCAGCACCCTGCATTATCTGAATGCTGTGCAGGAAACCGGCTCCGACGAGGCCCAGGCGGTTCGTCAACAGATGATCGATACCCCGATCAACGACATGTTTGCCAAGAACGGTCGCATTCGTGAAGACGGCCGCATGGTGCATGACATGTATCTGGCAGAGGTAAAAACCCCGGCGGAGTCCAAAAACGAGTGGGATCTATACAAGATCCTGCGAACCATCCCTGCAGACGAGGCCTATCGCCCATTGTCTGAAAGCAAATGCAAACTGATCAATAACTGAGTGGGTTGACGGCCGGTGGTGCCCCGTAGACCGGGCCCGCCGGCCAGTATTCCGCCTTTTCACAGAATCTGACTGACCGTGCCGCCTCTGGAGTCTGCATCATGTCCATGATTTTCGGCGTCCCGCTCGCTGTGCTGTTTGGCCAGTTACTGATCGGGATCATCAATGGCGCTTTCTATGCCCTGCTCAGTCTGGGCCTGGCGGTGATTTTCGGTTTACTGAAAATCATCAACTTCGCCCATGGTGCCATGTACATGTTGGGAGCCCTGGTCACTGTTGTCCTGTTTGACGCCCTCGGTATGAACTACTGGGTTTCCCTGCTGGTGGTGCCGCTGATTGTTGGCTCATTCGGCGTCATTATTGAATATTCGCTGCTGCGGCGCATCGCGGGGCAGGATCATATCTACAGCCTGCTGTTGACCTTTGGTGTGGCACTTATCATGCAGGGCGTGCTGATCAACATCTACGGTGTGTCTGGCTTGCGCTATTCGATGCCTGATGTGTTTCAGGGCGGGATGAACCTTGGCTTCATGTTCCTGCCTTACTACCGGGCCTGGGTTATTGTGGCGGCCTTGCTGATGTGCTTCGCCACCTGGTTCATTATCGAAAAAACCAAGCTGGGAGCCTATCTGCGGGCTGGCACCGAAGACTCCCAACTGATGCAGGGCTTTGGCATCAACGTACCACTGCTGGTCAGCCTGACCTACGGCTTTGGCGTGGCGCTGGCGGCGTTTGCCGGGGTGCTGGCCGCTCCGATTTATTCGGTTACGCCGGTGATGGGCTCCAGCATCCTGATTGTGGTTTTTGCGGTGGTGGTGATCGGTGGCATGGGTTCGATCGGAGGCGCCATTACCACTGGCATTCTGATGGGTGTGATAGAGGGCCTGACCAAAACCTTCTATCCACCGGCCTCCTCGGCGGTGATTTTCCTGGTCATGGTGCTGGTACTGATGTTCCGCCCCAATGGCCTGTTTGGTAAGGAGGCGTAACCGTGAATCAGCAAGCCCATTCGGCCGACATCCACAACACCATCCTGGCTCAGCAGAAGGCACAGGACCGCAGAAAGCTGATGATTAACGGCGTGCTTCTGGCATTGTTTCTGGTTGCGCCGTTTGTCATGTACCCCGTGTTCCTGATGAAAATTCTTTGCTTCGCGCTGTTCGCCGTCGCCTTTAATCTACTGTTTGGCTTTACCGGCCTGCTGTCATTTGGCCACGCGGCATTCCTGGCCACCGGCAGTTACACCACCGGGTATCTGCTCAGCCATTATTCCGGGCTGACGACGGAAGTGGGCATTATCGCCGGCACTCTGATGGCCACGGTTCTTGGTCTGGCTTTTGCGTTGCTGTCGATTCGCCGGCAAGGGATCTATTTCGCTATGGTCACCCTGGCGTTGGCCCAACTGGTGTATTTCTTCTTTGTACAATCAGAGTTTACGGGCGGCGAAGACGGCATGCACGGCATTCCCCGGGGTGAGCTGTTCGGGTTGCTGGATCTCTCGGATAACCTGAATCTGTACTACGTGGTGCTGACAGTGTTTATCGGCTGTTACCTGCTGGTGCAGCGCATTGTGGCAAGCCCTTACGGGCAGGTACTGAAGGCGATCAAACAGAACGAGCCCCGGGCGGTGTCGCTGGGCTACAACGTGGATCGCTACAAGATTCTGGCGTTTGTGATTTCCGCTGCACTGACCGGCCTGGCGGGTTCCATGAAAGCGGTGGTGTTCCAGCTTTCGTCATTGCAGGATGCCCACTGGCACACATCCGGTGAGGTAATCCTGATGACTCTGGTAGGGGGCATGGGCACGCTGTTGGGCCCGGTAGTGGGCGCCACCTTCGTGGTGAACGTGGAGTACCAGTTGTCTCAGGGCGCTTTGCGGGATTGGGTCGACCCGATTCTGGGGGGAGTCTTCGTACTGACGGTATTGGCGTTCCGCAGCGGTATTGTGGGCGAGATTCAGAAGTTCATGCGCAAGAACATGGGCTGATGCCCGGCGGGTGAATAAACGACTGAACAAGCGATTGACGACAAATAACCGAAGGGGGCCGAGGGTCCCCTTCGGTGTTTCTGGATAACCCTCCGTTCGGGCGGTATCAACGCCGGCGCTGGAAGTACACGCTCAGGTTCTGGCCCATCAGGCTCTGCACCTCACTGCCCAGGGCCTCGGCCTGAATCTGGCGCTGCACCGGGCCGGTGGCCAGGCTGTGGCCGTCTTCGTCCCGGGCCTTGACCAGTTTCCATTCCACTTCGTTGCTCACCAGCGCCAGCAAGTCCGCCAGTTGGGCGCTGTTCTGCGGGCGGAACCACCGGTCGCGGCAGCCCCCCAGGCTGTAGAAGTCGTCGTCCTTCAGCAGGTCCTGCCACAGGCTGTCCTGTTTGTTGGTCAGCACCATACGGCGCAGCTGCCGCAGCGTGGTGCGGGTGGGGGCCAGTTTGTGGTCCGCAATCAGGCGGCGAATCTGTTGGTCACCGGTGGTCTGTTCGCCAGTAGTGGTGTGCATGTGTACCACGGCACCGCCGGTGGTGGCCGCGTTTACAAGCGCTGCCAGAGATAACTCGGTCATCTCCGTTGAGGGCAGGCGGCCGACTTCTAGCCAGTGCACCTGATGGCCGTCCGCCACGAAGCGCTGGGCGATGGACCAGGGCCAGAACACAATATTCTCCAGGTTCAGGCTCTGGGCCATACGTGTGGCCTTGGCGATGTTGGCCAGGGACTCGTCAACGGCAATCACTTCCACATCGTCCAGGTAACGCGCCAATTCCATGGCGCGCTGGCCGGATTGGGCGCCGCATACCATCACCCGCAGGGTGTCCGGCAGGTTATCGGTGCTGACTCGCAGTTCCTGGGCCAGAACGTCTTTCAGGCTGGTTTCGTTGCGGTAGGCCAGCTGGCTCCACGCAGGCCAGGCCTGGGGTACGTCAACGTTGGCCAGGCACAGTTCGTCCGCCTTTTCGTCGAAATGCTGTTTGATCGCTTCTTCTTCGGCGCGATGGTAATAGCTGGCAGCCATCATTGGCTGCATGGCCAGCGGCCAGTCCGCCAGGCCCCACTGGCCC
>DASSWD010000141.1:0-9232 GCA_035705335.1 Marinobacter sp.
GGAACACATGTCTACCCGGCTGATCCGGGGCTGGACCCACCTGGAGCGCCAGAAAGGGGGCATCGGTCTGAGAGGGCCGGGTGAAACCCAGCTGGAAACCGACCGCCGCTTGCTGCGCGAGCGCATCAAATATATCCATAAGCGGTTGGAGAAAGTTCGCAAGCAGCGCGACCAGGGTCGCCGGGCACGTAAGCGGGCGGATATTCCGACACTGTCGCTGGTGGGCTACACCAACGCTGGCAAATCCACCCTGTTCAACCGTATCACCACTTCCAGCGTGTACGCCGCTGACCAGTTGTTCGCGACCCTGGACCCGACCCTGCGACGGCTGGAACTTCCGGACATAGGCCCGGTCGTAGTGGCCGACACCGTGGGCTTTATCCGCCACCTGCCGCATAAACTGGTCGAGGCGTTCCGGGCCACGCTCGAGGAAACCAACCAGGCCACCCTTCTGCTGCACGTCATTGACAGCCACGATGAGCGTCGTGATGACAACATTGAGCAGGTTGAAAGCGTTCTGGCAGAGATCGGCGCCGACGAAATCCCCGTATTGCAGGTGTTCAACAAAATCGACCTGCTGGACGACTTTTCGCCGAGGGTTGATCGCAATGAGGACGGGGTGCCTGTGAGGGTTTGGTTGTCTGCGGTCACCGGTGCGGGTACGGACCTGCTGTTTGACGCGATTGTTGAACGTGTCGGTGAGGACGTGGTGCATCATTTTATGGTGCTGGGGCCGAAAGACGGCAAACTCAGGGCGCTGCTGCATCAGGCTGGCTCGGTACTCAGTGAGCACCATGACAACACCGGCGATACCAGGCTGGAAGTACGGATGCAGAATCGGGACTGGAAACAGTTACTCAGCAAAGCCGGCGTTCAGGAATCCGACCTTCGGCTGACAGGGGAATAAAACGCGGCGCCCTGCTGCTATTGCCGGGGCCGCCAGAAATCCCTAGTATTTGCAGCCATTCGAATTAAAGACGAACGGAGACAGCTATGGCCTGGAATGAACCGGGTGGAAACCGAAACGACAACGACCCCTGGGGCACCGGTGGCGGTCGTCGCGGCAATGATCAGGGACCACCAGACCTGGACGAGGCGCTGAAGAAAGGGCTCGACAAGCTCAACCGGATGCTGGGAGGCAAAGGCGGCAAGTCCAGCGGTAATGGCAGCGGCAGCGGCAGCAGTGGCGGTGGAGGCACGGCGGGATTTGGTGCTGTTCTGGCGTTGGCAGGCATTGTTGCCGTCGGGTATGTGATCTTTCAATCGTTCTATACCGTCAACGAGCAAGAGCGGGCAGTGGTGCTCCGCTTCGGTGAGTATCATCGCACTGAAGGTCCGGGCCTGCAGTTCAAGGTGCCGCTCATTGATGATGTGATCAAAGTAGGTGTCACCAACGTTCGCACAGCAGATTCCACCGGGTTGATGTTGACCCGGGATGAGAACCTGGTCTCGGTGGACCTTCAGGTCCAGTACCGTGTTGGCAACGCCGAAGACTACGTGCTGAATGTCAGGGATTCGAATCAGGCTCTGGCGTTTGCAACGGACAGCGCCCTCCGGCATGAAGTGGGAAGCTCAACCCTCGACGAAGTCCTCACCGAGGGGCGTGTAGAGCTCGCGGTGAATGTTGAGCAGCGGCTTCAGGGTTTTCTTCGCGAGTATGGAACCGGTCTGCAGATCGTGCGTGTCAACGTGGAAAGCACCCAGCCGCCGGATCAGGTACAGGATGCGTTCCGTGAAGTACAGCGGGCCCGGGAAGACGAGCAGCGCCTGATTGAGGAAGCGGAAACATACCGCAATCGGGTGGTTCCACAGGCGCGTGGTCAGGCCCAGAGAATGATCGAAGAGGCTGCCGCGTATCGGGCAGAAGTTGTCGAGCGGGCGCAGGGTGAAACCGAACGCTTCCTGGACTTGTTGGCGGTATTCGAGGATGCGCCGGCAATAACGCGCGAGCGGATGTACCTGCAGGCCATAGAGAATGTGTTGGCCAATACAACCAAGGTGCTGGTGGACACAGAGTCTTCGGGCAACATGATGTACCTGCCGCTTGATCGCCTGACCCGCCAGGGTGGTGGGGCGACGAATCCGAACACAACGGAAGGCGGTACCAGCAGCATGACAGAGCAGGTTGATATTCAGTCGTTGACAGATGAGGTGCTTCGCGAGTTGCGCAATCGCCAGTCGGCCAATTCCAGAACGGGGAGGTAAGCATGGGGTCCAAAAGCATTGTTGGTATTGCCGGTGCGCTGATCGTTCTGCTGATTGTGTCGTCCAGTGTGTACATCATTCCGGAAACTCACCGAGGCGTCCTGCTGCGATTCGGAGAACTGGTCGAGACCGATATACCGGCCGGCCTTCATTTCAAGGTCCCGCTGATTGATCAGGTTCAGGAGTTTGATATCCGGGTTCTGACAATGGATGTACCGTCACGTCAGTACCTTACGGTGGAAAAGAAACCGCTGGACGTCGATTCTTATGTGGCGTGGCAAATTGCCGACGTTGACACTTTCTACCGCGCTACCGGAGGGAGTGAATTTCGAGCCCAGGAGTTGCTCACCTCACGGGTGGACAATGGCCTGCGTAACATGTTCGGTGTGCGGACCATGCATGAGGTTGTGTCGGGGCAGAGGGATGAGCTGATGGCTGAGCTCAAGGATCTGGTCAACCAGACCTCGATCGACGAATTCGGCATCCGTGTGCTGGATATCCGGGTCAAGGCGATCGAACTACCGGAAGAGGTTCGCGTCAATGTCTACCGCAGGATGAGTGCAGAACGCGAGAAGCTGGCCCAGGAATACCGGTCTCGGGGGCGGGAGCTGGCCGAGGGGATTAAGGCTGATGCCGACAGACAAAGTACGGTGATCGTGGCTGAGGCTTTCTCCGAATCCGAGAAAATTCGCGGTGAGGGTGATGGCGAGGCTGCCCGTATTTACGCGGATGCTTATGGCCAGAATGCCGACTTTTTCAGCTTCTATCGTAGCCTGAATGCCTACGAGAGTGCCTTTGCTGATGAGGATGACATACTCGTGATCGATTCTGAGGGAGACTTCATGAAATTCCTCACGGACTCTCAGGGCCTGGAATAGTCCCCGCCGGAAAACCTGTCTGACCGGAATGCCTGCGCATTCCGGTTTTTTTATGCCCGGCAAGAGTGTAGAATTCTCGCGGTTTTGTGCCGGATTTAGAATCCTTCAATGCCTGAATTCCTGTCGCATCACGCAGCGTCATTGGCGCTGGTGCTGACATAACGGATAACCGAATCTCATGACTGTATCTGATCGCTGGTTACTGCCTGATGGGGTGGAAGACATTCTGCCGCCTCTGGCCGGGCGAATCGAATCCCTGCGCCGGGACGTGATGGATACCTGTCAGCGTTGGGGCTACCAGTTGGTGATCCCCCCGCTGATCGAATACCTCGAATCCCTGTTCACCGGCACCGGCCATGATCTGGAGTTGCAGACCTTCAAGCTGACCGATCAGCTCACCGGTCGCATGATGGGTGTGCGCGCGGACATGACGCCGCAGGCGGCGCGTATCGATGCCCACACCCTCGGTGAAGAGGGCATCACCCGCCTGTGTTACGCCGGGCACGTCCTGCACACCCGCCCGCATCATATGCTGACCGGGCGAACGCCGATTCAGGCGGGTTGTGAGCTGTTTGGCAGCCGGTCTGAGGCAGCGGATCTGGAAGTTATCCGTCTGATGCTTGAGACCCTGCGTGTGGCAGCCCTGCCCCGGATCCACCTGGATCTTGCCCATGTCTCCATCTACGAAAGCCTGGTCACCGAAGCCGGGTTTGACCGGGACACCGAGTCCGCCGTGTTTGACGCCATGGCCCGCAAATCCGTGCCTGAGCTGGACCAGCTGCTAGCGGATTGCCCGGACGGCTCCGCCGGTGCCCGGCTGCGTCAGTTGGCGCGGGTCAGTGGCGGCGTTGATGCACTGGCGCACGCCCACCGTATTCTGGGCGGCGCTTCTGATCCCCTGGATGCCGCGCTGGCGCAGTTGTCCCGGGTCGCAGCCATGCTCGGCGAAGCCTTTCCCGAAGTGAGCGTTGGTTTCGATTTCTGTGAGTTGCGCGGTTACAACTATCACACCGGGCTGGTGTTTTCAGCCTACGTTCCCGGCCACGGCGATGCGGTGGCCAAGGGCGGCCGTTATGACGCCATTGGCAGCGACTTTGGCCGCGCCCGGCCTGCCACCGGTTTCAGCCTGGACATCCGGGCACTGGTGGCCCTGGGTGAGCGGGTTCCCTCCGGTATTGGTGCTATCTGGGCACCCGCCAGCGAGGACGCGACACTGCCCGGGGTGGTTGCTGGCCTGCGGATGACCGAAACGGTGATCTGCGGTCTGCCAGAGGATGCCGGTACCGATCCCCGCGCGCGAGGCTGTGACCGCCAACTGGTGCAACGTGATGGCAGGTGGATGGTCGAAGCCCTGGGCTGAGGTGGCCCGGCGTTGAACCGGCGTCTGTTTGAAGTGAGTCAATGTGCAAGGTGCGCCTGTCCGGCGGCCTGACGTGAGAGAGAATCATGGGTAAAAATGTAGTTGTGCTGGGCACCCAATGGGGTGATGAAGGCAAAGGCAAAATCGTTGACCTTCTGACCGACAAGGTCGCGGCGGTTGTTCGTTTTCAGGGCGGCCATAATGCCGGCCACACGCTGGTGATTGAAGGCAAGAAAACCGCGCTGCACCTGATTCCCTCCGGCATCTTGCGCACTGATGTTCAGTGCCTGATAGGCAATGGCGTGGTGCTCTCTCCCGAAGCGCTGCTCAAGGAAGTGCGCGAGCTGGAGGCCCGCGGTGTCGCGGTGCGCGATCGGCTGCGCATCAGTCTGGCCTGTCCGATCATCCTGCGCACCCACGTGCGGATTGACCAGGCGCGGGAGCGTGCCCGCGGTATCGACAAGATCGGCACCACTGGCCGTGGTATCGGCCCGGCCTATGAAGACAAGGTATCCCGTCGTGGCCTGCGGGTGGGTGATCTGTGCAACCCGGCTGATTTCGAAGTCCGCCTGCGGGAGATCATGTCTTTCCATAACTTCGTGCTGACCGAGTATTTCAAGGAAGAGGCAGAGGACATTGACGCGGCGCTGGCTGAGCTTCGGCAGATGGCGGAAGAGATTCTGCCCATGGCCGCAGACGTCACCGACATCCTGCACGATTACCGCAAGCGTGGCGAAAACATCCTGTTCGAGGGTGCCCAGGGCTCCCTGCTGGACATCGATCTGGGTACCTACCCGTTCGTTACCTCATCAAACACCACGGCCGGCGGCACTGCCACCGGTACCGGTTTTGGTCCGCTGTTCCTGGACTACGTGCTGGGTATCACCAAGGCTTACACCACCCGCGTCGGTTCCGGTCCATTCCCAACCGAATTGTTTGACGATATGGGTCAGCACCTTGCCATCAAAGGCAATGAAGTGGGCACCACCACGGGCCGCGCGCGCCGCTGCGGCTGGTTTGATGCCGTCGCCCTGCGCCATGCCATCCAGATCAACAGTGTGTCCGGCATCTGCCTGACCAAACTGGACGTGCTGGACGGCCTGGAAACGGTCAAGGTGTGTGTGGGTTACAAGACCCCGAACGGCGAAATCTTCCGCCCGCCCATCGGTTGCGACAGCTATGCCGATATCGAGCCGGTGTACGAGGAACTGCCGGGCTGGAGCGAAAGCACCGTGGGCCTGACCAGTGTCGATCAACTGCCGGAAAACGCCAAGGCCTACATCCGGTTCCTGGAAGAGCAGATTGAAGCGCCCATCGATATCATCTCCACCGGTCCTGACCGGGTAGAGACCATCACCCTGCGTCACCCCTTCGGCGAGTAATCGCCGAAGCCTCAGGGTTTTTCGGCAATCACCGTGGCCCGTTTCGGGCCCGGATACCCCTCGATGGTTCTGGTGGGGTCGTTCGGGTCCAGAAAATCCTCCAGCGAGTTGAACCGCATCCAGTCGGTGCGCCGCTGTTCGTCGATGGTGGTGTCACTGACATCCACCACCCTGGCATTGCGGTAACCGGCCCGGTCGAGCCAGCGCAGCAGCGTCGGGCAACTGGGCAGGAACCAGACGTTGCGCATCTGGCCGTAGCGATCCTCCGGCATCAGGCTATACCCCTCCGGACCATCCACCACGAGCGTTTCCAGCACCAGCTCGCCACCGGCCCGCAAAGTACCTTTGAGCTCCAGCAAGTGGTCGATGGGTGAACGCCGGTGGTACAGCACTCCCATGGAAAACGTAGTGTCGAACAGTGCCAGGTCTTCCGGCAGGTCTTCCATGCGCACGGGTAGCAGGTCCACCAATACATCACCCTGGTAGCCTTTGACCGCCAGAAACTGGAACAGGAACAGCAACCCCGGATCGATGCCGATCACCCGTTTTGCGCCCGCGCCGGCCATGCGCCAACAGTGGTAACCGCTCCCGCAGCCCACATCCAGGATCGTGCGACCGGTGAGGTCGGACAGGTGGGGCGCCACCCGGTCCCATTTCAAGTCAGAGCGCCATTCGGTGTCGATGTTGGTGCCAAAGAAATCGAACGGACCTTTGCGCCAGGGCATCAGGCCCCGTAATCCCGCCTCCAGGGCTGCCTGCTGCTGTTCATTCGGTGGTTGGGTGGTGCTCAGAGTAATCACGGACTGCGTCAGGTTGACGCTGACACCGGTCAGCTCCGGCAGGCTTGATAACGCAGAGTGCCATCGGGGCAGGTCGCCGTGGGGTTTGGACTCGAAGCGCGCCACCAATTGTTGCTGCAGTACCTCGGCCCAGGCGCTGTGCCCGAGCTGCCCGAGTTCGTCGAGCAGGGGATTGAAGGTGGTACGCCAGTTGAAAGTGGGTGCGGTGGTGTTGGTCATATCATGCAAATCAATCCGTTGGCGATTTCATGGCCAGCATGGACACAAAGTTGAAGCACTGGTACCAGACCTGAACGTCATCGAACCCCGCCTGCCGCAGCCGCTCTTCGTGGGCGTTCAGGGTTTCGGGGATCAGCACGTTGTCGATGGCGGCGCGCTTCTGGCTGATTTCCAGATCGGAGTAGCCGTTGGCCCGCTTGAACTCGTGGTGCAGGCGCGTTTGCAGGTGCTGTGCTTCGCTGCGTTCGAACTGAATTTTCTCCGACAGGATCAGCACGCCACCGGGGCGGGTGGCGCTGGCAATACGGGTCAGCAACGCCAGACGATGTTCGAGGGGCACAAACTGCAGGGTGAAGTTCAGGGTGGTGACCGACGCATCGCACAGCTCGGTCTGTTCGATGTTTTCACAACGGAGGGTGACCGGCAATTCATGGTCATCCAGCGCAATGTAATGTTCGCACCGTTCGATCATGGCGGCGGAATTGTCCACGCCCACGAGGGTGCAGTCCGGGTAGTGAATGCCATGGCGCATGGCCAGGGTGGAGGCGCCCAGGGAGCAGCCGAGGTCATAGCAATGAGATCCAGGCTGAGCAAATTGTTCGGTGATCACCTCGATCATCGGAATGATGGTGGTGTAGCCGGGCACGGAGCGGCGAATCATATCGGGGAACACCCTGGCCACCGAGGCGTCAAAACGGAAATCCTCGGGCTTGCGTTCGGTGGCAAACAGCCGGTCGGTGGCCTGCTCCGGCAGGGTTGGTTTATGTGCCACTGCCGTTACTCTTTTCAGGTGCGGCCGAGTCAGGCGCTGACGGTTGCGGGTTCATCGGATCTGGCCGGAAACAGCGCACCCCGCGGTTTTTATAATCAACAACGATGCCCCGGAAAGACGGGTCGACGTCCGCTGCGATGGCGAGAAACCCTGCCTCGCAAACGGCGTGCAATTCCGAGGGGCGGTTCGACATCCGGAAGGGCTCACCGGGCAAAATGTGCACAGCCCTGAACTCGCCAACCGGCACGTGATCCCGGTTATCCCAGTCGGTAATGCGGCCCGTCGCCTGCAACACCAGCACGGTACCAACAATGGTCACCAGTCCGGTAAGAATCAGGCTGCGTGCCGTGTAGCGGCGCTCGTCATCGCTCGGGTGACTCATGGCTTCCTCGCGGTCAAGGTGAATGATCGGTGGTGTCAGAACTGACCAGGCAGGCTCAAGGCCGGTTCCTGAAGCGCCGACAGTTGCTCACGCAGCGACAGGATCTGGTCGGACCAGAACCGGGGCTGGCCGAACCAGGGGAAGAACCGCGGGAAGGCCGGGTCTTCCCAGCGACGGGCCAGCCAGGCGCAGTGCGCAAGCTGGCGATAGCATCGTAGGGGCTCGATCAGGTGGCGTTCCCGGCGGTTGAAATCCCGGAACATCTCGTAGCCTTCAATCAGCTCGCCCAACTGGGCGCCCCGCTCGTGGGCCTCGCCATTGAGCAGCAGCCACATGTCCTGAATCGCCGGGCCCTGGCGACAGTCGTCCAGGTCGACAAACAGCATCTGTTCGTCTCGACAGAGGATATTGCCGGCGTGGCAATCACCGTGGATACGCAGGGTGTCCACCTCGCCCGCTTCCGCGATGCGCTCCCGGCACAGCCGGACCAGATCCGGGAT
Source organism: Marinobacter sp. (assembly GCA_035705335.1). Classification (GTDB taxonomy): domain Bacteria; phylum Pseudomonadota; class Gammaproteobacteria; order Pseudomonadales; family Oleiphilaceae; genus Marinobacter. Next base: position 8,499 of record DASSWD010000141.1, read on the forward strand.
CAGGCTGTCCCAGGCCGGGCGCAGGTCATTTGGCACCCAGCCCTCGTCGGTCAGGTACCGGTGATGCGCTTCCAGCCCGCCGATCAGGTCAAACCCGGGCCGGTGCTCAAAAGGCTTCTGGCAGCCCACGTTGTGCATCTGGCCCAGCCACTGGCCAAGCCGGTACAGCGTATCGGTCACACTGGTGTCCGGCGCCTGGCCGCCACGCTGGGGAAACACCGCAAAGCGGAAATCGTTGTGGTGGCCCAGGGTGTCGCCATGGTTCAGGGTCATCGGCCCGATCACGGGGATGTCAGCGGCCATCAGTTCGGCGCTGAACAGGTGTTCCTCCCGGATGGCCGCTTCGGTCCAGCGGCCCGGCCGGTAGAATTTGGCAATCACCGGTGGCTGGTCGTCCAGGCCAATCTGGTAAACCCGGTTCTCGTAACTGTTGAGCGCAAACAGGCGGCCACTGACTGGAAATCCGGCCTGCTCAAGGGCGTCGAGGATGACTTCCGGGGTCAGGGCGTCGTAAGGGTGGGTCGACGTTGCGTTCGGCTCTGCGGGTTCTGGTGGCATAAGGTTCAGAATGAAGACTCGTAGCGGGATGTCATGGACTGCAGATGATACCAGTTTTCGTCCAGTTCCCAACGAATCCGCTCAATCCCCGGGTGCTCCAGGATAAGATCGCCGGCCCGGGCCTGCACCTGGGCCAGTTCCCGCTCGGCCCGTTGCCAGTCCCGATGGGTATCCGC
>DASSWD010000142.1:0-15817 GCA_035705335.1 Marinobacter sp.
TCGGTGACTACTTCAATACGGGTGGCACCGGACACTTTGGTGTCCAGGCGGGTGCGGTAGCCGACGGTCTGGCCCGCTTGTTCGCCCAGTTGGCGCGCCATGAAACGGGCGGCAGACCGTGCCGCCAGGCGCCGGGGTTCAAGCATCAGAATCCTGCCGTCGCCGCGCCAGGACGCCTGCATCAGCGCGAGCGGCACCCGGGTGGTTTTACCAGCGCCGGGTGGTGCCTGCAGCAACACGGTGGTGTTGGCCTGCAGCGTGGTGAGCATATCCGGGATCAGCGCATCGATAGGCAACATGGCAGCGTTGCGTCACTCCGCTTTCGGTTGCCGGGGCACGACGAACGCAAACAGCAGGCCAAACGCCAGGGCGGCCACGCCGATGGCAAACGCCGATAGCAGGGTGCCGCCAGTATCCAGCCAGTGTTTGGTCAGCCATGGGCCTGCCATCTGGGTGAACCCATAAAGCGCCACCATCGCCGCTGACAGCCGGGGACCCTGATGGGGGTGCAGGGCTCGGCCGATGCGCTGGGTCAGCAGCACGGTGCCGAGGAACGTGCTGCCCACCAGAGCGGCACAGAGCAGCAGGCCCAGCGCCCCGGGGGCAATCAGCACTGCCAGCACCCCCAACAGTTGAATGGCATAATTCAGGCGCAGCGCGGGCAGGTCGCCCATCACCGCACCCAGCCGGTTCCACAGCCAGGGTGCCGGAATGGTAAACAGCGCGGCGACCAGCCAGGTGCCGTCGATCATTACATGCCCGGCGGGCAGTTCCAGCCTGGCCAGCAGCGGCAGAAAGGTCATCGGCAGAATGTAGCCAAGGCCTGCGCCGGCGTAGGACAAAAACAGCGGCAGGCTGGTGCGGTCGAGCAGCGGGGTTTTGAGGGGCTGGTCAGCGCCATCGGTGTGGGTGCGCACCGGTACATCCAGCTTGCGCAACTGGTACACCCCCCACCAGGCCAGAGGCAGCGACAGCACCGCAGCCGGCCACCAGCGTTCGGCTCCCGAGAGCCAGTCTGCCGTGCCCGTTACCAGGCCGCTGGATACCAGCAGGCCGAACCCGACGCCTAAATACACCAGGCCGCTGCGAGACGCCTGCTGGCGCAGCACCAGCCATTCCAGGATCAGCGCCGGGGCCTGAACAAACACCATGCCGTTGGCCACCCCGTTGAGCCAGCGGATCAGTGAAATCGCCATGGCCTGATCGGTCACCGTCAGGGCCAGCGTGGTCAGCAGGTGCACCACCAATGCAACCGGCAGCAGGGTCCGGATCTGGTCAATCCGGTGCCAGCGGATTGCCAGCATGGCGCCCATCAGGTACCCGAGGTAGTTCCAGGTGGCCACAGCTGCGCCGGAAGTCACGCTGAGCTGGCCATCGGCGACCAGATAGGGCAGCAACGGCGTGTAGATAAACCGGCCAAGGCCGTGCACAACCAGAAGCACCAGGGCGCCGGCCAGAAGCACGGTGGTAACAGAAGGGGGACTAGCGCGATCAGATGGCGACATGAAAACAGCCCGGACAAGTTAGCTTACGATGGAATCCGGGCAGTGTAGGGCAGAGCCGTGGTTTTGTCAGTGAGACGTTGGTCCGTGGCAGGCCGATAATCAGGCCCCGGAAGCCCGCGCATGGTTAGCTTTGGCCCATTGGTAGACCCGTTCGAACGCCTGGGCCAGCTGTTCCGGTTTGTGGGGTGGCTGAATCAGCGCCTGCAACTCGCCTTCGGGATTGAGCAGCGCAAAATGGCCACTGTGGTCCACGAACAGCTCGCCGTTCACCTCACGATGCACGAAAACGGCGCTCACGCTCTTGGCCACCGCACGAAGGGTATCGAGATCCCCGGTCAGGCCATGGAAGTTGTCACCAAAGAAATCGGTGTAGGCTTTCAGCGTGTCCGGGGTGTCGTGCTCCGGATCGGCGCTGAGCAGCACGTAGTCGGGCTGGGGCAGCTCCGGGGACAGCAGTTGGTCGGTCCGGCGCAGGTTGGCCATGGCCGCCGGGCAGATATCCGGGCAGTTGGTATAACCGACAAAGACAAAGGTCCAGCGGCCCCGGAAGCTGTCCCGGGTGACGGTTTCACCCTCCTCGTTGACCAGGGTGAACTCCGTCAGGGGCCTGGGTTGCTCATAGACGTACGCGTTCAGTGCACTGAGGTCCGGTGCCGGCTCCGGTTCGGCGTTACCCACCAGGAATACCTGTCGCCCGAATGTCAGGCCAAACACCAGCCCAACCAGCAACAGCGTTACAAACAGCGTGATTTTCAACGAGCGAGCCATGGGACCTGAAACCCTCGGTAAACCCTTTTCAGCGGTCAGACAAAGATGAAATGATCCACCAGCAGCAGCACAAACAGCGCCATCAGGTAGCTGATGGAATATTTGAAGGTGTCCAGCGCCACCCGGCGGTCATCGCCCCGGAGCAGCCGGATCGAGTATTGCAGGAACCGCAGCCCGAGCGCCAGTGCGCCCACCAGATAAATCCCGCCCGACATGCCGGTAACAAACGGCAGCAGGCTGACCGCCAGCAGCATCAGGGTATACAGCAGAATGTGCAGTTCGGTGTATTTGTTGCCGTGGGTCACCGGCAACATGGGAATGCCGGCCTTGGCGTATTCTTCCTTGCGGTGAATCGCCAGCGCCCAGAAATGTGGTGGGGTCCAGGCAAAAATGATCAGCACGAGCAGCAGGGCGTGGCCGTCGACCTGACCGGTGACGGCGGTCCAGCCCAGCAGCGGCGGCATGGCACCGGCGAGGCCACCGATTACGATGTTCTGGGGCGTGGCCCGCTTCAGAAACAGGGTGTACACGCCGGCATAGCCCACCAGGGACGCCAGGGTCAGCCAGGCGGTCAGCTCGTTCACTTGCCAGATCAGAACGGCCATGCCGGCGGCGGCAAGAACGGTGGCAAACAGCAGGGCATCCAGCGGCGCAATCCGCCCGGTGGCGACCGGGCGCTTGCGGGTTCGGGCCATCACCGTATCGATTTTCTGATCTACCACGTGGTTCACCACGGCAGCGGCACCGGCCAGCAGGGCAATGCCCAGGTTACCAAACAGCAGTACCTGCCAGCCGGGCACTCCTGGTACTGCCAGCAACATGCCGATCAGGGAGGTCAGGATCATCAGTGCCACCACCCGGGGCTTGGTCAGCTCCAGATAGTCCCGCCACGACAGTGATTTCAGGCTTACACTGCTGTCTTCCTGGGCAGGCAGGGCCTTGATTTGATCGCTCATGCCGTAATCTCCCGATTTATGATTGTTGTGTTGGGGGCAGGCGCTCGCGCCGGCTCGCACAGTGGATGGTGTCGCCAGATCAGATGCACCAGCGCCAGTAACAAACCGGCCCCCATGGCGTTATGGGCCACCGCAATGGCCAGCGGAATGTGCAGCCAGACGTTGGCCAGGCCCAAGGCAATCTGCACCGCCAGGGCGATGGCCGCCAACTGCACACTGCGTTCTAGCCCGCTGTTGTCACGGCGGCGCCACACCAGGGTCAGCAAGGTGCCCAGATACAACAGCACCACAACGGCGCCGACTCGGTGGGTCACATGAATGGCCACCCGGCCGTGACTGCTGAGCTGGCCGCCCAGGTAGTTCGGCCCGACCTGCTGGGTAATATCGAAACCGTGCTGAAAGTCCATGTCAGCCGGCCACCATTGCCCCTGGCATGTGGGCAGGTCGGTACAGGCCACAGCAGCATAGTTCGCCGCCGTCCAGGCGCCCAGGGCAATCTGCATCACCACCAATAACAGCCCGCCGTAGAGCCAGGGCCGCAAACCGGCCAAACCGGGTGATGCCCTTCCCGGGTGCCGGTCCGCCCCGGCCCTTCGCCAGAGCCTCAGTGACAACAGCATCAGCAAGGTCAGGGTGGTGAAGCCCCCCAACAGATGCAACGCCACCACCTGGGGCCAGAGCTTCAGAGTCACCGTCCACATGCCAAACGCGCCCTGCAGGACGATGAAGCCGGCGATGAATACCGGTAGCTTGAGCGGCAGGCGCTCCCGCCGGTGACGAATGGCGGCCGCGGCCAGCCCGAAAACCACCAGGCCAAGGGTGCCGGCGGCGTAACGGTGGATCATTTCCGGCCAGCCTTTGGAGACGTCGACCGGCGTTTCCGGGAAGCGGGCGTTGGCAATCGCAATCTCGGCCTGGCCCTGGGGCACGGTCAGAAACCCGTAGCAACCTGGCCAATCGGGGCAGCCCAGACCAGCGTGAACCAGGCGGGTCCAGGCGCCCAGCATGATCACGACAATCGCCAACACACAGGCAAACGTCGCCCAACGGGCCAGGGTACGGGCGCGCTGTTGTTGTTTCAGGGTGGCCCGCTGTTCGGCCATACCCCGGGGGGAAGACGTGCTCACGGCGAATACCTCTGGGTTATTCGATCTGGGACAATTTCAGCAGGTGCTTGAGGTCTTTGAGTATCTGTTTGCCCGTGTGTTCTTCGCCGTAGTGCATCATCACGTTGCCGTAGGGGTCGACCAGAAGAATTCGTGAGGCTTCTGCCGGGTTGATGGCTGCCGGCCAGGACGGAGTGGTGCCGGCGGCGGCCTGCAGACGCTCCATCCGCTGGTATTCCTGAGCCCATCGACGTTCGAGGTCGGCAGGCACAGTGCCGAGGTACGCCGCCCTGGAAACGTTGGGCGCGTTCTTGCCCAGGGCAATGTTCACCTGCCGGGCCAGATACATCAGCCGCTCGCAGCTTTCCGTACAGGTGTTGGCCACCACCAGCATCAACCACTGAGGGTCGGCAACGCCGGGCTCAAAGCGGGCGGCCAGGGGTTCGCCGGTGCGGGTTTCAAGGTTCAGGCTGGCCACGGGCACGATGGGGTCAAACAGTTCGCCCTCGTTAACGCTGTCGGTCGGGTTGAGCCAGCCGGTGTAATACATGACGGAGGCCAGAATCATGGGCCCGAACCCCACTGCAAAGAGCAGCAGGGCCATACGGCGCCCACGCCGGACCTGCTCTGCCGACGGTTGATGCCCGTCGGTCACGGTGTCAGCCGTTGTCGTTGTCATTATCGGCTCCTGTCTGTCAGTCACTCGCTACTCTTTTTTATAACTTGCCACTACTGTCAATATAGTCAGCGCTGCCGCTAACGCAAACCATTGTGCTGCATATCCGTAATGGGTTTGTGGCCCCATCACGTCCGGCGCACGATCGGCCCGGAAAGCGCCCGGTTGTTCACTGCCGTAGAGCTGAATAATCATGGGCGCAGGCGAAGGTATTTCCCTCGCCACCACCGACCTCGGTAGTGTCTGAACCCGGCGCGGCCAGGCACCTTCCGGCGTCGGCGTTTCCGCGAGCACCGGAGGCTCCGGATAGTTCGCCAGGCGCCCGTCCAGGTGAACGATGCCGGCAGGTGTCGAGAACGCCGGCAACTGGTCCCGGGTGGCGGGCGCCTGCAGCCAGCCCCGGTTGATCACTACCGGGTCACCCTCGGTCGGCCGGAACAGGGTCAACACCTCGTAGCCCGGCCTGCCATCACGGGTCCGGTTGTCCAGCAGCCAGGAGGCGGCCAGGAACTCGCCGGCCACCGACACCGGCTGGCCCTGTCGCATCCCGCTGTTCAGGGTCTGGGCCCAGGACTGCCCCTGGGCCTGGGTTTCCCAGACCGCCAGCAGCGCCTGTTTTTCAGCTGCCCGGTTGAGCTGCCAGATGCCCAGGCTGATCAGTAGCGGCAAAAAGAAGCCGGAAAACAGCATCAGACGCCAGTCAAACCGCCATCGGCGAACCATCGCACCTGCCTATTCGTACTCTGCTATAGTGAAATCACACATCCCGGTTCGCACCTTGGCAGCGACCTATACAACCTCCGACAGCAGCGGGGCTCTTCATGTTAAAAGTGGTCATTGTGGTTCTGATGCTCGCGGTGGTTGTCAGTCTGTTCAGCGGGCTGTTCTTTCTGATCCGGGACGGGGGTAAAACACATCGGGTGGTTACGTCTCTGTCGGTGCGGGTGGGGCTCAGTGTGGCCTTACTGGTGCTGGTGCTGGTGGCGCTCTGGACCGGCGACCTGGTGCTCAACCCGACGCCTTACTGACGGGCGCCGGGTAAGAGCACTGGCACGTCGTCAGATGATGTAAACAAACACGAACAGGCCCAGCCAGACCACATCCACAAAGTGCCAATACCAGGCCGAGGCCTCGAAGCCGAAATGATTGTCGGCGGTGAAGTGGCCTTTGTTGATTCGCACCAGCATGACGGTCAGCATGATCGAACCCAGCATCACGTGGGCGCCATGGAAGCCCGTCAGCATGAAGAAGGTGCTGCCGTAGATGCCGGATTGAAGGGTCAGGTTCAGGTCCTGGTAAGCGTGCACGTATTCGTATCCCTGTACGAACATGAACACAACCGCCAGCGCGATGGTTGCACCCAGCCAGAGCTTCACTTTCGACCGGTGGTTCGCCTTGAGCGCATGGTGCGCAATGGTGATGGTGAACGATGAGGTCACCAGCAGCAGGGTGTTGATCAGCGGCAGACCCCAGGCGCCAATGACCTGCCGGGGACCCGGGTAAGCTTCGGGGTCGGGGTTATTGATCAACGGCCAAGTAGCCTGGAAGCCCTCCCAGAGCATATTGCTGGAACCCCTGTCGCCCTCGCCGCCGAGCCAGGGTACCGCCCACATGCGAATGTAGAACAGCGCGCCGAAGAAGGCCGCGAAAAACATCACTTCGGAGAAAATAAACCAGCTCATGCCCCAACGAAACGACCGGTCCATCTGCTCACTGTATAGTCCGGCGCGGCTTTCCTTGATGACATTACCAAACCAGCCAAACAGCATATACGCCATGATCAGGGCGCCGATGAAGAACATGATCCAGGAGCCGGTGGTGCTGTCACCCTGCTTGCCGTTGACCAGGATGGACGCCACACCATAGAGGGTCACCCCCAGGCCGACGGTGGCCACGATGGGCCATTTGCTCTGTTCGGGAACGTAATAGCTTTGTTGTTCCGCCATAGCTGTCTCCAATGGCTTAGCCGTTATTGTTGATTGTTTTTTCCGCCCCCGACACTGCTGCCGGTTGGCCCTGGTCGTAGAGGGTGTAAGACAACGTCAGCTTGGTGATATGCTCAGGCAGCTCCGGGTCGACGATAAATACCAGGGGCATTTCCACGCTTTCACCTGCGTCAAGGGGCTGCTGGTTGAAGCAGAAACATTCTGTTTTGTGAAAATACAGGGTGCCTTCGGACGGCGACAGGCTGGGCACGGCCTGCCCAACCATTCGTACGGCCGAAGGATTCGACGCAAAGTAGTTCACGGTGACAGACTCCCCGGGGTGGACATCGACGCTTCGAACCATCGGGCGAAACTCCCACTCCATGTCCGGGCCGGTGCTGGCCAGAAACTGCACCGTGACTGTGCGCGATTCATCCACCACGGCAGGGGCGGTAGCTTCGTACCGGCCGCCGGTTTTACCATTGATGCCGGTGATCTCACAAAACACCTCATACAAAGGCACCAGGGCGAAACCGAACGCAAACATACCGACCACGCCGGCCATGCACCAGGTGACGACCCGCGCATTGCTGCGATGGGCCGATGAGCTGTCAGGTTGCTGGCTGGCCATGGTCTGCTCTCCTGCTTACTTCACTTCCGGTGGTGTGGCGAAGGTGTGATAGGGCGCCGGTGATGGCACGGTCCACTCGAGGCCCTCAGCGCCCTCCCAGGGTTTAGCCGGGGCTTTTTTACCGCCACGCACACACTTCACCACAATGAACAGGAACAGAAGCTGGCTGGCCCCGAACATGAACGCCCCGATACTGGACACCATGTTGAAGTCAGCAAACTGCAGGGCGTAGTCCGGAATCCGGCGCGGCATGCCCGCCAGACCCAGGAAGTGCATCGGGAAGAACGCCAGGTTCATGCCCACGAACGATAGCCAGAAGTGGGTCTGGGCCAGGGTTTCGTCGTACATATGGCCGGTCCATTTCGGCAACCAGAAGTAAGCCGAGGCGAAGATGCCGAAAATGGCGCCTGGTACCAGAACGTAGTGGAAGTGCGCCACCACGAAGTAAGTGTCGTGGTACTGGAAATCCGCCGGCGCGATGGCCAGCATCAGGCCGGAGAAGCCCCCGATGGTGAACAGGATGATGAAGGCCACCGAGAACAGCATGGGTGCCTCAAAACTCAGGGAGCCCCGGAACATGGTGGTCACCCAGTTGAACACCTTCACCCCGGTGGGCACGGCAATCAGCATGGTGGCGTACATGAAGAACAGTTGCCCGGCCAGCGGAATGCCAACCGTGAACATGTGGTGCGCCCAGACCACGAATGACAGAAGGGCAATGGCACCCACCGCATACACCATGGAGGCATAGCCAAACAGGGGCTTGCGAGAGAAGGCTGCCACAATATGGGAGATGGCGCCGAACGCCGGCAAAATCATGATGTACACCTCTGGGTGCCCGAAGAACCAGAATACGTGCTGGAACAGTACCGGGTCACCACCGCCGGAGGCATCAAAGAAGCTGGTGCCGAAGTTGATGTCCATCAGCATCATGGTCACAACACCGGCCAGTACCGGCATCACGGCGATCAGCAGGAAGGCGGTGATCAGCCAGGTCCAGACGAACAGCGGCATTTTCATCAGGGTCATCCCCGGAGCCCGCATGTTCAGGATGGTGGCAATCACATTGATTGCGCCCATGATGGATGACACACCCATGATGTGGATTGCGAAGATAAAGAAGGTGGTACTCGGCGGCCCGTAAGTCGTCGACAGGGGCGCGTAGAAGGTCCAGCCAAAGTTGGGGCCACCCCCTTCCATGAACAGAGTGGACAACAGAATCAGGAAAGCGCAGGGCAGCAGCCAGAAACTCCAGTTGTTCATCCGCGGCAGAGCCATGTCCGGCGCGCCGACCATCAGCGGCAACATCCAGTTGGCCAGGCCCACGAAGGCGGGCATCACGGCCCCGAACACCATGATCAGACCATGCATGGTGGTCATCTGGTTAAAGAATTCGGGTTGGACAATCTGCAACCCGGGCTGGAACAGTTCCGCCCGGATCACCATCGCCATGCTGCCACCCAGCAGGAACATGGCGAAGCTGAAAATCAGGTACATCGACCCGATGTCTTTATGGTTGGTGGTCAACAGCCAGCGGCTGATGCCTTTAGCCGGGCCGTGATGATGATCCTGGGCGTGGGTATCTGCAACCGCACTCATGAAAACCCCCGTTACCGCCAATTATTGTGGCTGGTGATAGCTGTTATCTGGCGTCGATTACTGCTGGTTCATGTAATCGAATATTTCTTTCGGCGTGACCATTTCACCGGTGTTGTTACCCCAGGCATTACGCTCGTAGGTAATCACCGCGGCGAGGTCCACTTCACTCAGCTGATTGCCGAACGCCTGCATGGCGGTGCCGGCTTTGCCGTTCACCACAATATCGATGTGCGCTGCCATGTCCTGGGTCGCAATCGGACTGCCCTTCAGCGCCGGGAAGGCCGGAGGTGTACCACTGCCGTCCGCCTGGTGGCAGGCAGCACAGGCCGTCAGGTACGCTTTCTCACCACGCTCCATCAACTCGGCCAGGGTCCAGTCTTTCTGGGTCAGTTCGCGCTCGCGCTCGGCGGCTTCTTTCTGTTCAGCTACCCAGGCGACGTATTCGTCCTCCGGCAGCACTTCGACAACCACCGGCATGAAACCGTGCTCCTTGCCACACAGTTCGGTGCACTGGCCACGGTAGATTCCGGGCTCGTCGACGCGGGTCCAGGTTTCGTTGATAAAACCAGGAATGGCGTCTTTCTTCACGCCGAACGCTGGCACCCACCAGGAGTGAATCACGTCGTTGGCGGTGACCAGGAACCGTACTTTCTTGCCAACCGGAATCACCAGCGGGTTATCCACCTCCAGCAGGTAGTTTTCATCCTTTTCCTGCAGGTTATTAATCTGGTCGCGGGGCGTGGACATGTTCGAGAAATACCCGAAACCATCATTGATGTACTCGTACTGCCAGCGCCACTGGTAGCCGGTAATCTTGATGTCGATGTCCGATTCCGTGGTGTCGTACATATCCATCAGGGTTGCCGTGGCGGGAATCGCCATGACTACCAGGATCACGAACGGAACGATGGTCCAGAGCACTTCCACCACGGTATTCTCGTGGAAGTTCGCGGGCTTGTAGCCCTTCGACTTGCGGTGGGCGAAAATCGACCAGAACATGACCCCGAAGACAACCACGCCGATCGCGACGCAGATCCACAAAATGGTCATGTGGAGGCTGAAGATTTCATTGCTGATAGCAGTAACACCGGGGCTCATGTTCATGGTCCAGTCTGCCATGACCAGAGCCGGTGTCGACAAACCAGCGGCGAGGGCTACTGCCCGCTTGGCGTGCACGCGCATACTGTGTCTCCACAGAGTGTTATTCTTGTCGGATTTTTGCGTCATCCCCCCGGGCTCCGGACGGCGCTCGCAACACCGGTCAGACCGCAGGGTGAAAGCCTGCATATGGATACTCCAAACCGAGTATAGACACGGATCCCGGAAAGACTAAAAAATCCTTAAACCCAAAATGGATAACCGGGGAATTTTGATAATAAAAAGATATAAGCTCTCTACAGGATATACTGACCGGCGGTTGTGGGCTTTGGCCTGGCCCCTGATGCTGACCAACCTGACCGTCCCGCTCCTGGGCCTGGTGGACACCGCCGTGCTGGGTCACCTGGACAGCCCGGAGTATCTGGGTGCCGTCGCTGTCGGTGCCAATCTGTTCAGCCTACTTTACTGGACGTTCGGCTTTATGCGGATGGGCACGACCGGGCTGGCCGCCCAGGCCTGGGGTCGGCGCCAGCCGTTTGAACAGGTGGCGCTGTTGCTGCGCTCGATACTGCTGGCGGTCGGGATCGGGCTGCTGCTGATCCTGTTTCACCGCCCGCTGATCGCCCTCGGTCTGCACCTGATGAACCCCAGCCCGCAGGTGACTGAACTGGCCGCCGAGTACGCCACCATCCGGATCTGGAGCGCGCCGGCGGTGCTTTGCCAGTACACTCTGGTGGGCTGGCTGATCGGCACCCAGTTTCCCCGCGGCCCGCTGATCATGCTGATCATCGCCAACGGCATCAACATTGTGCTGGATGTGTTCTTCGTGACCGTTTTGGGCTGGAACAGCCGGGGCGTGGCCCTGGCCACCGTTATCGCCGAGTATGGCGCGGCGGCCATCGGCTTCTGGATTGTGCTGAACCGCCTGCCCGACGGCCAGCGCCTGACCCGGGCACTGTTTGGCCGGCTGTCGGACTACCTGGCTATCCTTCAGGTCAACCGGTACATCATGGTGCGCACCATTGCCCTGTTGCTGGTGCTGGCCTTCTTTACCGCCCAGGGCGCCCGACAGGGTGACACCATACTGGCGGCCAATGCGGTCCTGATCACCTTCCTTTTACTGATTTCAAACGCCCTGGATGGTTTTGCCAACGCCGCCGAAGCGCTGATCGGAGAAGCGGTGGGTAAAGCCAGCAAACGCCGTTTTCTGGCGGTGTTCGGGGTGGCCTTGCGCTGGTCGCTGTGGGGCGCACTGGTGCTCACCGCAGGCTTTGTGCTGGGTGGGCGCTGGCTTATTGGACTGCTCACCAGTATTGACGAGGTGCGGCTGACCGCCGGGCAGTTCCTGCCCTGGCTCTGGCTGCTGCCACTGGTGTCGGTCTGGGGGTTCCTGTTCGACGGCATATTCATCGGCGCCACCCGTACCCGGGACATGCAGAACACCATGCTGTTCTCGGCGCTGGGAGTGTTCCTGCCTGTGTGGTGGCTCACCACTGGCCTGGGCAATCACGGCCTGTGGCTGTCGCTGATTGCGCTGATGCTGGCCCGGGCCGGCAGCATGGGCTGGTTATGCTGGCGCTTCACCCGGAACGACACCTGGTTTGCCCGCCAGCCGTGACCGCGATCATTGTTCCGCCGGTGTCCGGGATTTTTACACCGTAACCGGCAACTGGCCAAATTTTGGCTACACTAACTGAAAATGGCAGGTTTGTTGTGGTCCGCACCCCTGCGCTCCTGCCCCGGCATCTTCCGGCACCGTTCAAGGAGGCGTCTTGCGTCGCCAGACTGTAACCACAACGGCACCCACATCGGCACTCCCTGATATGACACCACAGGCTGTCCTCGACATTATTGATCAGGCTCGCCGCAAGGAAGCGCGATCTGGCGCGTTTCTCCGGCACATGCGGGAGAGGGCCGGCCGCCTGCCCCGTTCGGTGGTGGTCGAGGGTTACCAGCCCGCTACCTCACTGTTCCAGTTTGCCCTGGAATACATCGAAATGGCACCCAGGCTGATTGAGTGTGTGGACGCCTGCGCCCGAGAAGCCGGCACCCGGGCTCTGTTCCAACCGTTTATTGATGCTGCTACCCGCTATTTCACCCAACCGTCAGTATTACTCGTACAATACGATGGGCTGGACGGTCTGCTGATCCGGGCGTACCTGTGCCACCGGCTGATGGAAGAGATGCACGATAACAACCGTTCCATTCGCGCCAGTGAGCTGATCGACCTGGAAGCCACACGGGCCAACCTGCTGGTGCATCAACTGATCGGCGAACCGTTTGCCAACGAGCTGGACGACGCCATCGCGGTGACCGTTCGGCAGATTGCCGGCTCCCCGGATTATTACGATCTGGACCTTGACCCCTTTGTAAACCAGGTCAACCACAAGGCCTGGGACTGGATGCGACATTACTGGGAAAACCTGCTGGAGCGGAATCACATCCGCTTTCATCTGGCGCCCGGACCAGACTGACGGATGAATATCAACGATGATTGCTGTATCGCTGCTCACCCTTCTGCTGATCACAGCGCCCCTGGGCGCGGCGGCAGCCAACCTTGATATCCTGGTCTCCGGACCGGGCGGCCCCGTCGAAGATGCGGTGGTGTTCCTGGACGACGGCGGGCCTGCCGAACCGGTGCGTCGCGAAATATCCCAGCAGAGTCGCCAGTTCGACCCCCGGTTGCTGGTGATTCCCGCCGGATCCCGGGTGGACTTTCCCAACCGTGACACCACCCAGCACCACGTGTATTCATTCTCGCCGGCGAAAACGTTCGAGCTGGAACTGTATATGGGCCGGCCAGAAGCCCCGGTCACGTTCGCACAAGCGGGCATCGTCGAGCTCGGCTGCAACATTCACGACCGCATGCAGGCCTTCGTGCTGGTGATCGACCACAGCGCTTACGCCCGCACTGACGCCAGCGGCAAAGCCCAGCTGGAACTGCCCTCCGGCACCGATCAGACCGTCAGCCTGAATGTGTGGCACGCCCGGCTGCCTGACAACACCCAGCCGCTGCGATTTGAGGTGGTCGCCGGCGAGCCCGCCCGCCTTGCGCTCGACCTGACGCCCAAGCCCGACACCGACAGTTCCCTGAACCGGTTGCAGCAACGCTTCCGGGAGCTCTGATGCGGATTCTTCCTGTCACCCTGGGTTTTCGCGGCCGCCTGGTAGCCACCATGGTGGTTCTGGTGGTGCTGGTCAGCCTGGCGATCGGCGCGTTGTTCATGGCCTACCTGTTCGAGGAAGAACGCACCCGTGCCCTGACACAGCTCGACATTGGTGAGCGGCTGACCGAAGAAGTCATGGCCCGGCGCACCAACCTGGAGCTGTCCCGGCTGTCGGTGGTGGTGCAGGATTTCGGCTTCCTCTCGGCCATTGCCAGCGGTGATCGGGCGACCATGGAAAGCGCTCTCAACAATCACAGCCAGCGGGTGGATGCGGCCTTCGCCGTGCTGATGAACCAGGACCGCCAGGTGCTGGCCTCCAATCTCGCCGGTGCGCTGCCGGAACTGAACAACGCCATGTTCGAATCGGCGATTCACCAGGGCTACGGGCGACAGTGGCTGGCCCTGGATGGTCAGGGCTTCGAATTGCTGCTGGTACCGGTTCAGGCACCGGGTCTGCGGGCCTGGATGCTGGCCGGCTTTGCCCTGGGCAGCCAGACCGCCGGAGTCATTGCCCGGTTATCCGACACCACTGTGCTGTTCCGCGCCCGGTCAGGGGACCGCGGCGATTACCAGGCGTTTGCAACCAGCCCCGGCGTCAACGAAGCGCAGCAAGAGTCGCTGGTTCAGACCGTCAGCGGCGAGCGTTATATGGACAACCCGCACTATTTTACCCGGGTGGTGCCTCTGTCCGGCCGCGACAACCACCTTCAGGCGCTGCTGCTGATCAGCCGGGACGCCAGCCTGCAGCGCTATTACCAGCGCGCTGGTGAGGTGGCCATGCTGGTTCTGGGCATTCTGGTGGCTGCCGCTCTGCTGGCGCTGTATCTCGCCCGTTCCCTTGGGCGCCCGGTGCTGCAACTGGCGGATTACGCCCGCGCGGTGGGCGGCGACACACCGGCCGAGCCACCGCCGGTGCAGGGGTCCGGCGAAATCCGCCAGCTCAATCAGGCCTTCACTGACATGGTGCGGCGCCTGCGGGAGCGGGAAGAACAGATCCGCTACACCGCCACCCATGATGACATCACCGGGCTGGGCAACCGCAACGCGCTGGTGCAGTTCACCCGATCGCTGTTCCAGGAACACCGGCACTGCAGCGTGGTCGGGCTGCGACTGGATGAGCTCTCCGAGATCAACGACTCTCTCGGCCTGGAGCTGGGCGACCGGGTGCTGGTGGGCATGGCGAAGCGCCTGCGTGAGGCCTTTACCGATGCCCAGCTACTGGCGCGCACCGGCGGTGATGAGTTTCTGGCGCTACTGCCCCCAATGTCGTCCGGCCAACTGGAGCAACGGGCTCTCGCGGCGGCCGCTCAGCTGAGGAAACCGCTGCTGCTGGACAGCACGCCGTTCTCGCTGCGGATTTCCGTAGTGACCCTGGAGCTACCTGAAGATGCCGCCAATGCCAACGAGTTCCGACGACGCCTGAACCTGACTTTCGAAAAAGCCAGCGACCATCCCGATACCGTGATGCGGTATCAGCCCGGCGAAGACGAAAGCCACCTGCGCGAACTGCAACTGATTGCCGACCTGCATGCCGCCATCACCGGCGATGGCCTGATCATGCATTACCAGCCAAAACTGGACCTCGCGACCGGGCAACTGGTTCAGGTGGAAGCGCTGGTGCGCTGGCGCCATCCGGACCTGGGCCAGATCTCCCCGGAGGAGTTCATTTTCCTGGCCGAACGGTCCGGGCAGATCCATGACCTGACCGCGCACATTCTGACCCTGGTGGCCCGCGACGCCCGGCAGTGGCAATCGCAAGGGCTTGATCTTGGGGTCGCCATCAACCTGTCCGCCCTGGACCTGGCATGGCGCGGGCTGACGGAGCATATTGCCCACTGCTTCCGGACCGACGAAGGTGATGTCGGCCACCTGACCCTGGAGGTCACCGAAGGTGCGGTGATGGAAGACCCGGAGAACGCCATGGTTGTCCTGAACGAGCTGCGTTCCCTGGGCGCGCTGATTTCCGTGGATGATTTTGGCACCGGCTACTCGTCGCTGTCCCAGCTGCGCCGCCTGCCGGTTCGGGAGCTGAAAATCGACAAATCGTTTGTCCTGAACCTCACCGATGAGCCCCAGGACCAGCTGATCGTCAAATCCACCATCGACATGGCCCACGGCCTGGGCCTGAAGGTGGTGGCCGAGGGCATTGAAAGCCTGGACACCTGGGCGCTGCTGCAAAGCTGGCATTGTGACCTGGGGCAGGGTTTTGCGCTGAGCCGACCAGTGCCAGCGGCCGATCTGCCAAGGGTGGCCGGAGAACTTGCGGCCCGCCGGCCCAAATTGATGAAACACTCCACGGAGACCCTGTCATGATCCGACCCCTGCTGTATGGCCTCCTGGGCCTGCTGAGTGCATCTACGGCGCTGGCCAGCGACCCCGGCAGCCG
>DASSWD010000143.1:0-11146 GCA_035705335.1 Marinobacter sp.
GGACTGCAGATGATACCAGTTTTCGTCCAGTTCCCAACGAATCCGCTCAATCCCCGGGTGCTCCAGGATAAGATCGCCGGCCCGGGCCTGCACCTGGGCCAGTTCCCGCTCGGCCCGTTGCCAGTCCCGATGGGTATCCGCCAGGTTGCGCATGCCCGGGAACACGGCGGTCAGGGCCTGCTGGGTCGATACGGTGTGGGACCTGAGCGAGCTGATGATTGCGGTGTCGCCCTCCACCCTCAGCACACGGTGCTGATACGGATAACCGGCGACAACCTCATCGGCCTTGAGTCGGTCGTTCAGACTGATGACTTCAAAACCTCGCCAGCCGATCCAGCCCACAAAAAGGGCGGCGACCACCATCACCGTGATGAACTGCTTCCGGTCCGACATTGTCACTGCTCCCTGCACATCATTTGCGGCTTAAGTATAACCGTTACCGGCGGTGAGGTAATGCGATAATCCGGAGGCTGAAGTAACCTTCTGGTTTACATGCTTGTGGAGAGGGGTTGGGGTGACTGACGAGCGGCTTGAAGTTCAAACCGCGGTGATCGGGGCGGGCGTTGTCGGCCTGGCCATCGCCCGCGAGCTGACGCGCCGGGGCCGGGATGTGCTGGTGCTGGAAGCGGGGCCTCGGCTGGGAGAAGGCATCTCCTCCCGCAACAGTGAGGTGATCCACGCTGGCCTCTATTACCCCTCGGATTCCCTGAAGGCCCGGTTCTGCGTGCGTGGTCGGGAGTTGCTGTATCGGTATTGCGAAAGCCATCAGGTTCGTTATCGCCAGTGCGGCAAGTGGGTGGTGGCCAGCGCTGATGACCAGATGGGCCGACTCACGGAATTGGCGGAGCAGGCCGCGCGCAATGGTGTGACCCTGAAAGCAGTGGACGCGCGCGCTGTGCAGGCCGCACTGCCGGATCTTCGTGTCGCCGGCGGCCTGTGGTCAGAGCGCACTGGCATAATCGACAGCCATGGTTTGATGTTGTCGCTCCTGGGTGAGGCAGAGGACGCGGGCAGTCGGCTTGCGGTTCGGTGCCCGGTAGTGGCCATCGAAAGCACGGATCAGGGCCACCGGCTTCGGATCGGTGGTGATGAATCCATGGTGCTTCTGGCGCGGGAGGTGATCAACGCGGCCGGTCTGGGCGCTCCGGCGGTAGCAGCGGCCTGGGAGGGTATGCCTGACCGGTGCAAGCCCGCCCAGTGGCTGGCGCGTGGAGTTTACTTCAGCTACGCCGGCCGGCATCCCTTTGAGACACTGGTTTACCCGTTGCCGGAGAACGGCGGCCTGGGCGTTCATCTGACCCTCGACCTGGCCGGCGGTGCGCGATTTGGCCCGGATGTGGAATGGGTGGACATTGAGGACTATCAGGTTGACCTCGGGCGGGCGTCGGCCTTTGCTGACAGTATCCGATCATGGTGGCCGGCTCTGGACCCGGCGCGACTGCAGTCGGCCTACGCCGGTATCCGCCCGAAGCTGGCCGGCCCGGACGGCGGCTTTGCGGATTTCCGGGTGGATGGTCCGCAGCAGCACGGGCTGGCGGGCGCTGTGCAACTGTTCGGCATCGAATCACCGGGCCTGACGTCCTGCCTGGCACTGGCGGAATATGTGGCCGACCAATTGGACGAGCCCAGCCGGTGACCCGTTATCCGGGTGTTCGTGCCAGTGCCCAGACCTGTATGTCCCGGGCGCCGGCCACACGCAATACCTCCGCCATCCGGCGAGCGGTGGCGCCGGTGGTGACCACATCATCAATAATCGCAACCCGAGCCGGCACTGGCCCGGTCACCTCGAACACGCCGGCCAGATTGGCCAGTCGCTGATGCCGGTCCAGGCCGCGCTGTGCACTTACCTTTTTCCGTCGGCGAAGCAGGGCAGAGGCCACCGGGATATCAAGATGGCCACCCAGATGTTCGGCAATATCCTGAGCCTGATTGAAACCGCGGGACCAGCGGCGCTGCCAGTGCATGGGAGCCGGAATCAGAAGGTCTGGCCGGTCCTCGCATGGAAGCGTGTCGCGGATGTGCTCGGCGAGCCCGGCCAGCAAAGGTCGGGCCCAGGTGCGCTGGCCGTGGTCTTTGTACCGGCTGATCATCGCATTGACGGGGTATTGGTAGCGCCATGGCACCAGTGACCGGTTGATGGCCGGCGGCCACCGCAGGCATTCGCCGCACTCGGTTTGCGGGCCGTCAAAGGCCAGGGGCAGGGCGCATCGGTGGCAGTGCCAGCGGTTGACCGGCAGGTCGCGGTGGCAACCGTCACACAGGCCGTGGTGGGCGCTGGATGCCAGGCAGGCAACGCAGCGGCCGGCACGGCGTTGGCGGTTAACCAGATTGTCCAGAAAGGTTGACAGCGCAGGCAGTCCGTTTATCATCGCGGTTTATCCGTAAACCAAATTTCGCCGCGAAGGTTAACAGGACATTGTCATGACCGCCACAGCATTGCGCCACGACTGGACCCTCCAGGAAGCCCGGGATCTTTTCAATCTGCCGTTCAATGATCTGCTGTTCCGAGCCCAGTCGGTGCACCGTGAGCACTTCGACCCTAATGAAGTGCAGGTCAGCACCTTGCTGTCGATCAAGACTGGCGCCTGCCCGGAGGACTGCAAGTACTGTCCCCAGAGTGGCCACTACAACACCGGCCTTGAAAAAGAAAAGCTGCTGGAAATCGAGAAAGTCATCAGCGAGGCGAAACTGGCGCGGGAAAAGGGCGCCTCACGATTCTGCATGGGCGCCGCCTGGCGCAGCCCGTCCAAAAAGGACATGCCCTACGTGCTGGAGATGGTCAGGCAGGTGAAATCCCTGGGCCTGGAAACCTGCATGACCCTGGGGATGCTCAAGTCGGATGAGGCCAAAGCCTTGGCGGAGGCGGGTCTGGATTACTATAACCACAATCTGGATACCTCCGAGAAATACTACAGTCACATCATCACCACCCGGACCTATCAGGACCGGCTCGATACCCTGGACAACGTGCGCAACGCCGGCATGAAAGTCTGCTGCGGCGGCATCATGGGTATGGGCGAAGATGAGGACGACCGGGTGGGCCTGCTGGTTCAACTGGCCAACCTGCCACACCATCCGGAGAGCGTGCCGGTCAACATGCTGGTCAAGGTGAAGGGCACCCCGCTGGAAAACGTCGAGGACCTCGACCCCTTCGATTTCGTGCGCATCATAGCCGTGGCACGGATCATGATGCCGGCATCGCATGTGCGGTTGTCAGCCGGACGTGAGCAGATGAACGACCAGATGCAGGCGCTGTGCTTCATGGCCGGCGCCAATTCCATTTTCTACGGCGAGAAACTGCTGACCACGTCCAACCCCGAAGCGGACGCCGACATGCAGCTGTTCCGGCGTTTGGGCATTCGCCCGGAACAGCGTGAACAGTGCGCCACAGAGAATCAGGAAGCCGAAGCCCTGACGGAGGCCGTGGAATACGAAGCCACCCGGCACATGTTCTACGACGCCACCCGGGAATCCGCCTGACCAGGCGTTGCCGCCATGCGGGATTTTGCTGAGGAACTTACCCAACGCAAACAGGCCGGCCTGTATCGAACCCGGCGCCTGGTGTCCGGGCCACAACGGCCGGTAATGACCGCCGATGGCAAGCCGCTGTTGTCATTCTGCTCCAACGATTATCTGGGGCTGGCCAGCCATCCGGGCAATCAGCAGGCGCTGATCGATGCCCTGCCTGAGACCGGGCTGGGCGGCGCGGCGTCCCACCTGGTTTGCGGGCACCATCAGGCCCATCACGAGCTGGAGCAGCGCCTTGCTGAGTTCACCCGGCGCAGCTCTGCGCTGTTTTTCTCCACCGGATACATGGCCAACCTCGGGGTGATTTCGGCCCTGGCCGGTCGTGGCGACACGATCTTTTCCGACCGGCTGAACCACGCCTCGATCATCGACGGTTGCCAGTTGAGCCGGGCCAGGGTCCGGCGCTATGCCCACGGCGATATGGCCGCGCTGGGTGCCATGCTGGCGGACACGACCGGTCACAAACTGGTGGTGACGGATGGCGTGTTCAGCATGGACGGCGACATTGCGCCTTTACGGGATCTGGCGACCCTGTGCCGTGAACACGACGCGCTGCTGGTGGTGGACGACGCCCACGGTATCGGGGTGCTTGGACCACAAGGCCGGGGCAGCGTGCTGGAAGCGGGTCTGACCGAAGACGATGTGCCGGTGTTGATCGGCACCCTGGGTAAGGCTGTGGGCACCAGTGGCGCGTTTGTCGCAGGCCCGGCCTTGCTGATGGACTATCTGGTCCAGAAATCCCGCACCTACATTTACACCACGGCGATGCCCCCGGCACTCGCCCGTGCCACCTGTGCCAGCGTGGACCTGCTGGAATCCGACGACCTTCGCCGGGAGCACCTGAATCGCCTGATTCAACGATTCCGCGCGGGTGCCCGGCAACTCGGTTATGCGCTCATGCCGTCACGTACGCCGATTCAACCCATCATGGTGGGCGACAACTTTACCGCGGTGGCGTTGAGCCAATCGCTGGAAGCTCAGGGGCTGCTGGTGACCGCCATCCGCCCGCCAACGGTGCCGGAGGGTCAGGCCCGCTTGCGGGTGACCCTGAGCGCTGCCCACACCGACGAACAGCTTGATGCCTTGCTTGAGGCCCTGGCCAACAGCCATCACCTGATCACATCTGAGGCGCAGGCGACCGAGGCAAGCGGGTCATGAACAGTTCGCTGCTTTGTCGGCCAGAACTGTCGCCCACCGACTGGACGCCCGCCGAGGCAGATTACAGCCAGTACACCGGCAGTAAACAGGCCATCGCCCGGGGGTTCGGAAGCGCCAGTGCCACCTACGACAGCGCCTCGCGCCTCCAGAAATGCATGGGTGACGCGCTGCTGGATGCCGTGGCGATGGAGCAACCGGAATCGGTGCTGGATCTGGGCTGCGGCACCGGCTGGTACACCCGCAGACTGAGTGAGCGTTTTCCCGGGGCCATCATCACCGGCGCGGATCTGTCCCCGGGCATGCTCCGGCAAGCCGCGGGTGGCGGCATTGCCCGGGCCCGGTGGCTGCAGGCCGATGCCGAGGCGCTGCCGCTGGCCGACAACTGCGTTGACCTGATTTTCAGCAACCTGATGATCCAGTGGAGTCATCGTCCGGACGCCATTCTCACCGAGTGTCGCCGGCTGTTGCGGCCAGGTGGTGTGTTGGTCATCTCGACCCTTCTGGACGGTACCCTTGGCGAATTGAAACAGGCATGGTCCGTCGCAGACCCGGGGCAGCCCCATGTCAACCGGTTTGAGGAGGCGTCCCGTTGGCGGGCGCTGACGGAACGGGCGTTGCCCGGTTCCGAACTTGTGGTCGATGACATTCTGCTGCCCTACGATTCGCCCATGGCGCTGAACCGTGAACTCAAGCATCTGGGCGCGGTGTTCAAAGGCAAGGACCGCCGTCAGACCGCCACCAGTCCGGGCCGGTTCCGGGCAATGTGCCGGGCGTATCCCGGCAGTGAGGCCGGTGAGGTCACGGCGACCTACCGTGCGGGTTATTTGTACTGGATCCATCGTCGCTGACTGAGGAAGCTCTCATCATGGCCAGAAAAACCTATTTCGTGACCGGCACGGACACCGGTGTCGGCAAAACCATCGCGTCAGCGGCCATTCTTGAGGCGGCACGCGCAGCGGGCAAGCGCACGCTGGCCATGAAGCCCATTGCCTCCGGGTGCGATGAGACCACCGAAGGTCTCCGGAATGAGGACGCACTTTTGTTGCAGGCAGCGATGACCGAAACCCTGCCCTACGATGCCGTCAATCCAGTCGCCCTGAAACCGGCCATTGCACCGCATGTGGCGGCACAGCAGGCGGAGAAGCATATCACAGCGCAACGCCTGGTTGGTTATTGCCGGGGGTTGCAGATTCGCCCCGCGGATCTGATGCTGATCGAGGGTGCCGGTGGTTGGCGGGTGCCGCTCAACGACCGGGAAACCTACGCCAGTGTGCCCCGGGAGCTGGGCATAGACGTTATTCTGGTGGTGCCCTTGAAGCTGGGTTGCATCAATCACGCCATGCTGACCGCCGAGGCCATCCGCGCTGATGGCTTGCAGGTGGCCGGCTGGGTGGCTAATCACCCGGAAGCCGATGCCATGGAGTGCGAACAGCAAACCCTGACCTACCTGAGCACCCACCTTGGAGCGCCCTGCCTGGGTATTTTACCCTGGGTGGAGGACACACCCGTGGCGGCCCTTCCGGAAGTGTTGTCTCGGTATCTGAACATCACGCTCCTGATTGAAAATTGACCAGAAGTGTGCGTTAATTGAGTCAAGTTATTGGCACAGGACTGACCACCATGATCAACAGCACGCTCGGCATTGGAATACAAGGTATTCAGGACGGCATCGTTGGCATGGAAAACGCGGCGCGTAAAATTGCTCGCGGCGGGACCGATGGCCCCCGGGGAACGGCAGATGGCACCGGTAATCTGGCCGAATCCCTGATCGAGTTGAATCTCTACGAGCGCAGCGTCCAGGCGTCTGCGCAGGTGGTCAGAACCGCCGATGAGACACTGGGAACCCTGCTGGACCTTCGGGCCTGATATCCGGGCCTGATCACCCATCCCTTCCGTCGTGACCAGTCTTCCGGCGCTTCCAATGCTTTTCCCTCAGTCTGTTCCGGGAACCGGCACTGCCTCTGCGCAGGGTTCCGAGCCACGGGTGACGACCGCCAGGGCTGCGGAATCCCGCCGCCCGGCCACACCCACTGACGAATCGCGATCCTCTGAGGCTTCTGAAGAAACCCGTCGACGCCCTCCGTCTGCCACCCGCGAGCAGGGACTGACGGACGCCGAATTGAAGCAGTTGTCCGAACTCAAAGCCCGAGACCGGGAAGTGCGTGCCCATGAAGCCGCGCACCAGGCGGTGGGCGGGCAATACGCCGGCGGGATGTCGTTCACCTACCAGCGTGGGCCAGACGGCGCCCAGTATGCGGTGGGTGGGGAAGTGTCAATCGACATAGCACCGGTTCAGGGCGACCCCCGGGCGACCATCGAAAAAATGCGGGTGGTGCGCGCCGCAGCCCTGGCACCGGCGCAGCCCTCCGGCCAGGATCGTGCGGTTGCCGCCCAGGCGATGCAGACCATGCTCCAGGCCCAGGCCGAATTGGCGGCCGGCGCCAGCGAGCAGGGTGCCAATGGGCGAGGTGAGAATGCAGGGGTTCGGGTCAACGAGAGCGGTTCAGCTTCTGGCACCGCCACCGGCCAGCAGGCTGATCGCGCCTATCGCAGTGTGTCCGCCATGGGTTCCGATGGTACTTTGGCGTCGTCCCCGGTTACCTCCCGGTACGCCTGATTTCTCAATTACCTATCCTTCGATAGTTACTTATCCCTCGATGTAGCGGAAGCCACCGGCTCCGGGCGCGGTTGGCGTACACACTCGGCTACACAAAATTTTACCAAATCCTATTGACAATTCTGTGCCTCGAAACGTATGTTTCAAACAAGTGTTTAATTAAGGCCGCGCGGCGCTGTCGTGTGGTGTCTGAGCAAACCAAGGCCAACGGCTGTCGATGCGTATCAGCTGAGACCGAGAACTGAGGTGAATTCCATGCCTGATTACAAAGCGCCCCTGCGTGATATCAAATTCGTAATGACCGAGCTGCTGGGCAGCGAGCAACATTACGCCAATCTGGAAGGTGCGGAAGACGCCACTCCGGATATGATCGATGCCATCATCCAGGAGGGTGCCAAGTTCTGTGAACAGGTACTGTCCCCGCTGAACCAGGTCGGCGACCGTGAGGGCTGTACCTGGAGCGAAGACGGCGTTAAAACCCCGACCGGTTTCAAGGAAGCCTACCAGCAGTACGTTGATGGCGGTTGGCCGTCCATGACTGCCGACCCCAACTACGGTGGCCAGGGCCTGCCCAGCTCTCTGGGCCTGGTTATGAGTGAAATGGTCGGCACCTGTAACTGGTCTTTCGGCATGTATCCGGGCCTGAGCCACGGCGCCACCAATACCATCGAAGAGCATGGCACCGAAGAGCAGAAACAGACCTACCTGACCAAGCTGATCAGCGGCGAGTGGACCGGCACCATGTGTCTGACCGAGCCTCACTGTGGCTCCGACCTGGGTACCTTGCGCACCAAGGCCGAGCCGAACGCTGATGGCACTTACAGCATCACCGGTACCAAGATTTTCATCTCCGCCGGCGAACACGATATGGCCGAGAACATCGTCCACATCGTTCTGGCACGCCTGCCGGGCGCGCCGGAAGGTACCAAAGGTATCTCCCTGTTCATCGTGCCCAAGCGTCTGCCTAACGACGACGGCTCAGCCGGTGAGCGCAACGCGGTGTCCTGTGGCTCCATCGAGCACAAGATGGGCATCCACGGCAACGCCACCTGCGTGATGAACTTTGACGGCGCCAAGGGCTGGCTGATCGGGCCGGAGAACAAGGGCCTGAACTGCATGTTCACCTTCATGAACACTGCCCGTATCGGTACCGCCATTCAGGGTCTGGGTGCTGCAGAACTGGGTTTCCAGGGCTCTCTGACCTACGCCAAAGAGCGTCTGGCCATGCGCTCCCTGAGCGGCCCCAAGAACCCGGAAGGTCCCGCAGACCCGATCATCGTGCACCCGGACGTGCGCCGTATGCTGCTGACCCAGAAAGCGGTGGCCGAGGGCGCCCGCGCCCTGATTTACCTGACCGCTCAGCAGGCTGACATTGTGCAGCGCGGCAAGACCGAGGAAGAGCGCAAGGCAGCCGATGAGTCTCTGGGTTTCCTGACCCCGATCGCCAAGGCCTTCCTGACCGAAATCGGTTACGAAGCCGCCAACCTGGGTATGCAGGTGTATGGTGGCCACGGCTTCATCGCTGAAT
This sequence comes from Marinobacter sp., assembly GCA_035705335.1. Lineage (GTDB taxonomy): Bacteria > Pseudomonadota > Gammaproteobacteria > Pseudomonadales > Oleiphilaceae > Marinobacter. The sequence continues at coordinate 8,832 of DASSWD010000143.1, forward strand.
GGGGGATGGAGCAGAACGTACGTGACGCCCGTATCGGCATGATCTACGAAGGCACCACCGGCATTCAGGCGCTGGATCTGCTGGGCCGTAAGGTTCTGATGACCCAGGGCGAATCCCTGAAAGGCTTCACCAAGCAGGTGCACGTGTTCTGCAAGGAAAACGCCGATAACGAGCAACTCAAGGAGTTCATCGAGCCGCTGGCTGCGATCAACAAGGAGTGGGGCGACCTGACCATGAAGATTGGTATGAACGCCATGAAGAACCGCGAAGAGGTCGGTGCGGCTGCGGTTGATTACCTGATGTACTCCGGTTATGCCGTGTTCGCCTACCTGTGGGCCCGTATGGCCAAGGTAGCCCTGGACAAGATGGTGGAAGGCACCTCCGAGGAGATGTTCTATAACGCCAAGGTCCAGACCGCGCGCTTCTACTTCAAGCGTTTGTTGCCGCGCTCCAAGGCCCACGCCGATGCCATGTTGGCCGGTGCTGACAGCCTGCTGGAGATGCCCGAAGAAGCCTTCGCCATCTAAGGGCGAAACCGCTATCGGTTGAACGGTAAAACAAAGCCCGCTCTCCTCTGGAGACGGGCTTTTTTCATGAGTTCGTGGCGCTGTTCCGGTACACTGGTTGCCACCGAATAACAACGAATTGCCGGGCACATAGCCAAGACGGCCTGCTGATTCTCACTCGGATACTCCGTGTGTGAGGCCGATGTGACTGACTGAATGAACTGGAGAAAAAATCATGGCTGACTATCAGGCCCCCCTGCGTGACATGCGGTTTGTATTGAACGAAGTTTTCGACGCACCGGCGCTTTGGGCATCTCTGCCCAAGGTGGCGGAGAATGTTGACCCGGAAACCGCCGATGCCATCCTTGAGGAAGCCGGCAAGATCACCAGCGGCGTACTGGCGCCCCTGAACCGCGAGGCGGACGAACAGGGCTGCAAATGGACCGAGGGCGAAGTGACCACGCCGGAAGGTTTCCGTGAGGCCTACCAGACCATCGTGGAAGGCGGCTGGAATGGCCTGGGTGGCAACCCGGAATTTGGCGGCATGGGCATGCCGAAGACCCTGGTGGCCCAGTTTGAAGAAATGATGCAGGGCGCCAACATGGCCTTTGGCCTGGCCCCGATGCTGACTGCCGGCGCCTGCCTGGCGCTGGATGCCCATGGCAGCCAGGAGCTGAAAGAAAAGTACCTGCCCAACATGTACTCCGGCGTCTGGTCCGGTGCCATGGATCTGACCGAGCCCCATGCCGGTACCGACCTCGGTATCATCCGGACCAAGGCAGAGCCCAACAGCGACGGTTCCTTCAACATTACCGGCACCAAGATCTTCATCACCTGGGGCGAGCACGACATGGCGGAGAACATCATCCACCTGGTGCTGGCCAAACTGCCGGATGCGCCGAAAGGGCCCAAGGGTATTTCCCTGTTCCTGGTGCCGAAATTCATGGTGAACGACGACGGCTCTCTGGGTGAGCGCAACGCCTTTGGCTGTGGTTCCATTGAGAAGAAGATGGGCATCAAGGCCTCGGCCACCTGCGTGATGAACTTCGACGGCGCCAAAGGCTGGCTAGTGGGCGAAGAGAACAAGGGTTTGGCGGCCATGTTCACCATGATGAACTACGAACGCCTGGGTGTGGGTATCCAGGGCCTGGGTGCGGCGGAAGCCTCCCTGCAGAGCGCCCGGGAATACGCTAACGAGCGTATCCAGAGTCGAGCACCGACCGGAGCCCAGCAGCCCGAGAAAGCCGCTGACCCGATCCTTGTGCACCCGGACGTGCGCCGGATGCTGCTGACCATGAAGAGCTACATCGAGGGTGGCCGTACCTTCTCTACCTACGTGGCCCAGTGGCTGGATATCTCCAAATACGCGGAAGACGACGAGCGCCGCCAGCACGCCGAGGGCATGGTGGCGTTGCTGACGCCGGTGGCCAAAGCGTTCCTGACAGATCGTGGCCTGGAAGCCACCATCATTGGCCAGCAGGTGTTCGGGGGCCACGGGTTCATCCGCGAGTGGGGCCAGGAGCAACTGGTCCGCGATTGCCGGATCACCCAGATCTACGAAGGTACCAACGGCATTCAGGCCATGGACCTGATGGGGCGCAAGGTCGTTGGCAGCCAGGGCAAGCTGTACGAGCTGTTTGCCCAGGATGTGGCGGCGTTCATTGAGGCAAACAGTTCAGACGCCACCCTGCGTCCGTATCTTGAGCCGCTGGCGGCCGCGCTGGAGCGCCTGTCTGACGTGACCGAGCACGTGATCGGCCAGTCCGGTAACAACCCCAACGCCATCGGTGCGGCGGCGGTGGATTACCT
>DASSWD010000144.1:0-9357 GCA_035705335.1 Marinobacter sp.
AGGCGGTGGGCTGTCGGGCTGCCGGGCCGTGCTGCAGTGTGAGTCCGTCACCGCCAACCTCGGTGGCACCGGCGGTAACGAGGTGTTCACCATTACCAGCACCGGCCAGTGTGGCGCCGGCCAGGATAGGGCGGTGCGGGAACTTGAGGTACGTGTGCGATGAGAAGCCTTTGTTTATCGTTTGCACTGTGTTTGTGGATGGTGTCCAGCATGGCACACAGTGCCATTTCTGTCTCAGCGAATGGCGAATCGGCGGGACCAGTCACCGTAAACGTGGGAGACGACATCAGTATCGAAGTGGTTGCCACTGCCTGCGAGAGTGTTCAGGGCAATAATTCAGCATGGCGCTATGTCTGGGTTAATGCCGGCAATCCGCAGCAAGAGATTTATGCCACCAGCCCCTGTTCTGTGCAGTCGTTAAATCGTTCCGTCTCCTTCGATTCGCCAGGAACCTTTACGGTTTCGTTTATCTCAGAATATTGCAGAAACTATCGAAACAACGGTACCTGTAAGCCTCAATGGAAAGAGGATCGGCGAGGAAGTATCGAGATCATTGTACTACCCCCCCTCGGCCTGACTTGTTTCAACGACGACTACATCGGCGGCGAGCTTTCCCCGGAGGATTGGGTCACCTCCGTTGCCAGCGGGAGCTTCACTCCTTCACTGGTCAATGGCCGCCTGCGTATGACCCAGGCTGTCAGCAATCAGTCCACGGCGGCAACCCTGCAGCGGGAGATACCGGGGGCGGATAACCTGGTCATTCTGGAATTCGATTACTATGCCTATGGCGGTAACGGCGCCGATGGCCTGGCGGTAGTGTTGTCGGATGCGGCGATCACGCCCCAGCCGGGTAGTTTTGGTGGTTCTCTTGGCTATGCCCAACGCAATAACGGTGACGCCGGGTTTGCCGGTGGCTGGATTGGTATTGGGCTGGATGAATTCGGCAACTTTTCCAATCCCACCGAAGGCCGCGTTGGCGGGCCGGGATTCCGCAGCGACGCGGTTGCCATACGGGGCGCCGCTCAGGGTGGATACCGTTATCTGCGCGGCACCAATTCCCTGAATCCGGGCATTGATCAGCCCGGCAATAACCCGGGCGCCCAGCGTTACCGCATCACCATCGACTCCCGTGCGGCTGGCGAGGCCATCGTCTCGGTCGAGCGGGACACCACCGGCACGGGCAACAACTTCCAGACCCTGGTGGCGCCCTTTGATGCCCTGGACGAACCCGGCCAGCCAGCGGTACCGGAAAACTTCCTGTTATCGCTGACTGGCTCCACCGGTGGCTCTACCAACATTCACGAGCTGGATGATGTGCAGCTGTGCGCCTTGCGCCTGAATCCGGTGGGCGCACAGGTGGATCATTTTGAAATCCTGCACGACGGCACCGCGCTGACCTGCCAGCCGGAAACCGTCACCATCCGCGCCTGCGCAACACCGGAGTGCACCGGCCCGGGCGGCCTGTTCACCGATCCGGTGGTGGCCACACTTGCGCCTGCCAGCGGCTGGGCCGAGGGTAATCCGGTCACCATTACCGCGGGCGTTGGCCAGGCCACATTGCAAAACACCGCCGGCGGTGCGGTCACGCTGGATGTGATCGGCTCGGATCCGTCCACCCGTCCACAGGCGGTCACCTTGTGTGACAACGGCTCGGGCTCGCTGTCCTCCGCCAACTGTGAATTGCCCTTCTTCGAGGCCGGGCTGGCGTTCGATGTGCCGGACCTGACCTCCCATCGGCCTTCCGGCCCGATCCAGGTGCGGGCGGTTCGGCAGGATCAGACAACCCAGGCCTGCGTGCCGGCGTTTGAGAACGAGACCAAACCGGTGCAGTTCTGGTCCGGTTATCTGGACCCTGGCCCGGGGGGCCGGCCGGCCAGTCGCGCGCTGGAGGTAAACGGAGCACAAATCAGCGGCGATTCGGCGGCACCAACCACGCTTGACCTGGTCTTTGGGCCGGGCGGTGTGGCGGAGATTGACGTGCGCTACCCGGATGCCGGCCTGATGCAACTGGATGGCTGGTACCTGGGTTCAGAGGCCACCGGGGATGCCGGGTTGGTGATGCCGGGCTCTGACAGTTTTGTCAGTGTGCCTGCCGGGTTGTGCGTGAGCGCGGCAGGCGTCTGTGCCGCCGGCGACAGCAGTTGTTCCACTTTCGTACGAGCCGATGAGGCGTTTGATCTGTCCATCACCGCTGTGGGCTGGCAATCCGATACCGATGGCAATCTGTGCCAGGGCAATCCGACCACACCGAATTTCAGCCTGGCGAACATCGGGCTTTCCTCACAGGTGGTGGCGCCGGCGGGGGGCGAGGACGGCGACTTTGCGCCCACAAATTACACCCATAACCGCTCAGCGGATGCGGAAGAAACCATACAGGCCCGGGTATCAGAAGTGGGGGTGTTCCGTTTCAACGCCACGCCCGTGCCGAACAGCTACTTCGGGCGAACGGTGCCTGGCGGGCTCAGTGCGCCCATTGGCCGGTTTTACCCGGATCGATTTCAGGTGTCGGTTGATCCGGGCGAACTGCAGCCGCTATGGCCGTCATGTACGGTAACGCCAGATTTTGGCTATCTGGGCCAGGGTATGGGCTGGATGCTGCCGCCCCTGCTGCAAATTGAACCCCTGTCACTGGCCGGCACCCGCACCCGCAATTACACAACGCCAGGGTTCCAGCGCCTGGATGCTGCAGGTATCGAACGCACCTTCCCGGTGGCGGACGAGGTAACGGTAGATCAGAACGACGTACCTCTGGCACTGACCAGTGACACCGCAACGGGGGCGCTCTCGGTGATCGAGCCGGGGCTGATGGAGTACCGGTACAGCGCCGGTGACACGTTCAGCTATGTGAAAACTCCGGCATCCCGGGTGGAGTCTTTCCTGCCCGAGCTGCTGTTCAGCATCCCCGTCATCACCGACAGCGATAACGTGCAGGCCGCCGGCGCGCCCTTTGAGTTCCAGCCGCAGGCAACTTCGGAGGTGGTGTATGGCCGACTGGTAATGGAAAACGCCTATGGCCCGGAGAATATCGCAGAGCTGGCCATACCGTTCCGGCTGGAGCGCTGGCAGGGAGGCCGGTTTGTGCTGAATTCGGCCGACAGTTGTACGCCGTGGAATACCGCGGCTATTGCCAACACCGGCGAGCACTCATCACTGGTGGCGGACAGCGGCCGTTTTGTCAGTGGCCAGGCCGGCCCCCTCGCGTTGCAGCCGTTAGGTAGCCAGGGCACAGATACCCTGACCTGGAGCGTGCCGGTCTGGCTGCAGGACGATGTTGATGGCGATGGCAGCCTGGAGGACCCCACCGCCCTGGCCACGTTCGGTGTCTATCGTGGCCATGACAGGGTGATCTACTGGCAGGAGCGGTAAACGGGACTCAGTCATCTTCGTCGTCAGGATGATCCAACCCCAGTTCGTTGATCTTGCGGGTGAGGGTGTTGCGCCCCCAGCCGAGAAGAATGGAAGCATCCCGCCGGCGGCCGCCGGTGTGTTTCAGGGCGGTCTCGATCATGATCCGCTCAAACTCTGGCACCGCCGTGTCCAGAATGCCTTTGCGTCCCCGCTTCAGTTCCTGTTCGGCCCAGTTGCGCAGGCCTTGTTGCCAGGTCTGGCCGATGGCGGTGTTCTCGGCCTCGGCCTGGTGCAGGAGTTCCGGCGGCAGGTCTTCGATGTGAATTTCCCGGCCACTGGCCATGACGGTCAGCCACCGGCAGGTGTTTTCCAACTGGCGCACGTTGCCGGGCCAGGGCAAAGTTGTCAGGTAATCTTCGGCGTCCGGGCGCAGCAGTTTGGGTTCCACGGCCAGCTCTTTGGCGGCCCGTTTCAGGAAGTGTTTCATCAAACGCGGAATGTCTTCCCGCCGCTCGGCCAGTTTGGGCAGGTGCACCCGAATCACGTTCAGCCGATGGAACAGATCCTCCCGGAAGCTGCCAGCCTGTACCAGTTTTTCCAGATCCTGGTGCGTAGCAGCAATGATGCGCACGTCCACCTTGATCGACGTGGTGCCACCGACGCGATAGAACTCGCCGTCAGCCAGTACCCGCAGCAGGCGGGTCTGGGTGTCGGCGGGCATATCACCGATTTCATCCAGGAACAGAGTACCGCCGTTGGCTTGCTCAAAACGGCCCTGGCGGGCGGCGCCGGCGCCGGTAAACGCGCCTTTCTCGTGACCGAACAGTTCGGACTCGATCAGATCCTTGGGGATCGCCGCCATGTTCAGGGCAATAAACGGGTTGCGGGCCCGGGGGCTGTGGTTGTGCAGGGCCTGAGCCACCAGTTCCTTGCCGGTGCCACTTTCGCCATTGATCAACACGGTGATATTGGAGTGGGACAACCGGCCAATAGCGCGGAACACCTCCTGCATGGCCGGTGCCTCGCCGATGATCTCGGCACTGCGCTGGCTGCTCTCCGTCGCGGGTTCACTGGCCGCGCGCTTTTCATGGCTATGAGCAACCGCTCGTTTGACCAGGGCTACGGCGTCGTCCACATCGAACGGTTTGGGCAGGTACTCGAACGCACCGGTCTGGTAGCTGGTGACCGCGCTCTCCAGATCCGAATGGGCGGTCATGATGATCACCGGGATGTCCGGGTAGCGCTCGACAATCTGCGACAGCAGGGTGATGCCATCCACGCCGGGCATACGGATGTCGCTGACCATGGCGTCCGGCTGTTCGTGCTCCAGGCGCATCATGATGCTCTCACCACTTTCGAACACGCGTGGCTGCATACCGGCCTGAGTCAGCGCGCGCTCTAGCACCCAGCGAATGCTGCGGTCGTCGTCAATAATCCAGACGTTTGCCGGTTGGCTCATGTTCTGTCCTCCAGGGGCAGGAAGATGATGAAGTCGGTTCTGCCCGGTTCACTCTCGCATTCCACCAAGCCCTGATGCTGGCCAACAATACTCTGGGTGATTGACAGTCCGAGCCCGGTGCCTGACGCGCGGCCACTGATCATGGGGTAGAAAACGTTCTGCAAAAGCTCCGGCGGAATGCCCGGCCCGTTATCGATGATGTCGACCCGGCAGACCAGGCGGTGGCGTTTGTGGCCGATGGTGAACTGGCGCAAAGCCCGGGTTCGGAAAATAATGGTCGGCTGAGCCGCTGAAGTGCTGGCGCTCTCGCTCTCGAACGCCGCCTCCATGGCGTTACGGGCAATGTTCAGAAACGCCTGGATAAGTTGCTCCTTGTCGCCCCGGAATTCCGGCAGGCTGGGGTCGTAATCACGGCGCAGGGCGACGCGACCCTTGCTCTCGGCCTCAAGAAGGGTTCGCACACGCTCCAGCACCTCGTGGATGTTGGTGGCGGCCATGTGTGGTGCTTTGTTGGGCCCCAGCATCCGGTCGACCAGGCTGCGCAGGCGGTCGGCTTCGTCGATGATCACCCGGGTGTATTCGCGCTGGTCATCGCTGTTCAGTTCCCGGTCCAGCAGTTGGGCCGCGCCGCGAATACCGCCCAGCGGATTCTTGATCTCATGGGCCATGCCGCGCACCAGGATGCGGGTGGTTTCCTGCTGGGAGATGATGTCTTCTTCCCGGCTGATGCGCTTCAGGCGGTCCCGGGGTTGAATCTCGATCAGCAGCTCGGTGGGTTCCAGGCTGATCGGCGACACCGTGTAGTCGACGGTGAGCCGGGTGCCACTTAGCAAGACAAATTCAGCTTCCCGCCGGGTGTAGGACTGGCCGTTGAGCTCGGCGGCGCGCAAGGTATTCAGTGCCTCCGCGGAATCTGCCAGCACATCGCTGAGCGGCAGCCTCTGGCTGCGGGTCAGGCTGGTTTCGAACAGGCTCTCGGCGGCCGGGTTCAGGTAGCGGATGGTCAGGTCGTTACCCAGAACCAGAACCGCCGTGGTCAGGCTGTCCAGAATGTTCTTGTAGCCGCTTCCCGCGGCAGGTGGGTGGCTCGACATGCTCGGGTTCCGGTGGCTGTATTGTAGGGTGGCCGTGTTGTCGTGGTCGCTGATGTCAAAAGTCAATTGCAAGAAGCGAACCACTTTTGAACAGTGGAGCCGACCACGGTTGACACCGGGCGTATACTCCCTGTACCGGGCAGGCACGGCGCCTCGTCAGGCTGCTGTCAGAGGGTGCAGTGCCGGGCCGGGATTGCCCGGGCACGGAGCCGCATGGCCCGTCGTTGCCCCGTCATTGCCCAGAGTATGGCGTTACGGTGGTGCAAATGCACTGAAATAGTGCATTTGTCGGATAGCGAGAGCTTAAAGTCCGGGCGGGAGGAGCGACACGAAACGGCCGGTCAATTCAGAATGGAGGGACGGTGTATCGTGAAGGTGACCGGTTCTCCGGATTTCACCTGAACGCCGTTTTCGTCGACGATGTGTACGCCCGCATTGTGGGTGCCGCGATCCATGTTATTGACGGTAATGGACCCCGATGTGCTTTGACCAACAGGTTGGCCGTCCAGGGTCACTTCATACTTGTGATCCGGTTGCAGGCCGGGCTCGCTGAACACTTCGAAGGTCACGTCGCCACTGCCACTGTGGAACGCTTCGTTGTTGCCGGGAAACAGGAAGCCGAGCTGTTCGTAGGCCGAGCCCTCACGCTCTACCTCTTCCCTTAGCCGCTCGGGCTGCTGCACCACCTCGGGTTTGGGCAGGGTGATGGTGGTCACCGGCTTTACCCGCACCACTTCGCCGCCTTCCATGGGTTCGTCTGAAAAGGTGACATTGCCCTGGGCATCCACATGCCGGTATACCTCGGCACTGGCAGTCAATGAGGCAAGTATCAGCACGCTGGCGGAGAAGATACAAAGCAGTTTCATGGCGCTTTCCTGAACAGGTTTGATCCGATTATCAATGCCGGTTGCAGGTAATTCAACGATCCGCGTCACTCTCTGGGTTACATATCGTTAAGGCCATAAAAAACCCCGCACGGGGCGGGGTCTGATTCTGAGCATGTCCGCACCAATTTGGTGCGGAGCAATCAGCAGGAGTAGTACAACTGGAATTCGACCGGGTGCGTGGTCATGTTCAGGCGCTCAACTTCGCCGCGCTTGAGTTCCACGTAACCGGCAATCATGTCCTCGGTGAACACGCCGCCACGGGTCAGGAACTCGTGATCGGCTTCCAGGCAGTCCAGAGCCTCGGACAGAGTCTCGGCAACCTTCGGAATGTTGATGGCTTCTTCCTTCGGCAGATCGTACAGATCCTTGTCCATGGCATCGCCAGGGTGGATCTTGTTCTGGATGCCGTCCAGGCCAGCCATCATCAGGGCCGCGAAGGCCAGGTACGGGTTCGCAGACGGGTCCGGGAAGCGTACTTCGATACGGCGGGCTTTCGGGCTGCTCACGTACGGGATACGGATGGAGGCAGAGCGGTTACGGGCCGAGTAGGCCAGCATAACCGGTGCTTCGAAGCCCGGAACCAGGCGCTTGTAGGAGTTGGTGGAACTGTTGGTGAAGGCGTTGATGGCCTTGGCGTGCTTGATCACACCGCCGATGTAGTACAGGGCCATTTCGCTCAGGCCAGCGTAGCTGTCACCGGCAAACAGGTTTTTGCCATCTTTGCTCAGGGACATGTGTACGTGCATACCGGAGCCGTTGTCACCAACCAGCGGCTTGGGCATGAAAGTCGCGGTCTTGCCGTAGGCGTGCGCCACGTTGTGCACGCAGTACTTCAGGATCTGAACTTCGTCAGCTTTACGGGTCAGGGTGTTGGCGCCAACGCCGATTTCACACTGGCCAGCGGTGCCCACTTCGTGGTGGTGCACTTCGATTTCCAGGCCCATGGACTCCATGGCAGCACACATCGCGCCACGCAGGTCGTGCAGGCTGTCAACCGGCGGAACCGGGAAGTAACCGCCTTTCACGCCCGGACGGTGACCGATGTTGTTACGGTCGAAGTCTTCGCCGGAAACCCAGGCAGCTTCTTCAGAGTGAATGGCGTACATCGCACCCTGGATATCCACGTTCCACTTGACGGAATCAAATACGAAGAACTCCGGCTCCGGGCCAAACAGAGCGCCGTCAGCGATGCCGGTGGACTTCAGGTATTCTTCGGCGCGACGGGCAACAGAGCGAGGATCACGCTCGTAACCCTGCATGGTAGAGGGCTCTACGATGTCGCAGGTGATGTTGATGGTGGTTTCTTCAGTGAACGGGTCCAGAACGGCTGAGGAGTCGTCCGGCATCAGAATCATGTCGGATTCGTTAATGCCTTTCCAGCCAGCGATGGAAGAGCCGTCAAACATCTTGCCGTCGACGAAGAAATCGTCGTCAATTTCAGAGGTCGGCAGAGTCACGTGCTGCTCTTTACCGCGGCTGTCGGTGAAGCGCAGATCAACCCACTTGACTTCGTGTTCTTTGATCAAATCAATCGTTTTGGACATTGTGCATGCTCCGTCAGTGATGACATGTTCGTTGTGCCGGATCAGTCCAGCGAACTGAAACCCGATCGTTTTTCAGGTCAGGGCAGCATATCAGAAGCCTGGACCCTGTACCTTGGAAATTCGGCTGACAAGCACAAAGCAAGCGGCTTGCCAGTTTTTGGTTTCTGCGCCAGAACAGCGCAGAATCGGGGTTTTGGGGCTATTGTGGCGCAGGAGGGTCGGGGCTGTCGCAGGGCGCCGCGCGGAATGCACGCACTTTATTGGTGCAAATAAAGTATTTTTGCTCGTTAATGGTGCATAAGCGGGCGGTTGCACATACGCACGTTTCTTCATATTAACGACATCGACTTTCCGATATACTGCGCGCCGCCATATTTTGCAGGATACCCGTTGTGATTGAGAAGCTGAGAAACGTCGCCATCATCGCCCACGTCGATCATGGTAAAACCACCCTGGTCGACCAATTGTTGCGTCAGTCCGGAACCCTGGACCGCAAAGAGCTCGAGAATGAGCGCGTGATGGATTCGAACGATCAGGAAAAGGAACGTGGCATTACCATTCTGGCCAAGAACACCGCGCTGAAATGGAACGACTACGCCATCAACATCGTGGACACCCCGGGGCATGCCGACTTCGGCGGTGAGGTAGAGCGGGTGATGAGCATGGTGGATTCCGTGCTGCTGGTGGTCGATTCCATCGACGGCCCGATGCCGCAGACCCGGTTCGTGACCCAGAAGGCGTTTGCCGCTGGCCTGAACCCGATCGTGGTGGTCAACAAGATCGACCGCCCCGGTGCCCGCCCGGACTGGGTTGTGGACCAGGTGTTCGATCTGTTCGACAACCTCGGTGCCACCGACGAACAGCTGGATTTCCCGATTGTCTACGCCAGCGCCCTGAACGGCATTGCCGGGATGGACCACGAAAACCTGGACGACAACATGAACGCCGTGTTTCAGGCCATTGTCGACCACGTGCCGGCCCCGGCCGTCGACATGGACGGCCCGTTCCAGATGCAGATTTCCCAG
>DASSWD010000145.1:0-9885 GCA_035705335.1 Marinobacter sp.
CGGCAATCCGGATATCCCCCTGCGTTTTGCCACCGACCCGACCGGAGAGGCAAACATTCAGGTTCGTGGCAATGTCTCAAGATTTGAGACAGATTCTGATGTTGAGCTAAGTTTTGACGGCACTGGTGAGCTTCTGCTTGAGAATTCCGGCGTTTTCGAAATTCGGCGAGGCAACGGTGATCTGACTCTGGCCGGGAATACCGGGTCGGCCACTCTGAACATCGGGAATAACAGCCCGGCGGGGCGCTTGAATGCCGAGAACGTCACATCCTCGGAATCCGGAACTGGTGTTATAAACTTCAATCATATCAACGATTTGTTCGCGTTTTATCAGTCTCCGGGCGTCGGTATCAATATTTCAGGCGGTATATCCGTCAACCAGTTGGGCCCGGGAAGCACGATTCTGGATGGCCAACTGGATTACACCGGGCCGACTGTCATCACCGATGGGCGGTTGATCATCGACGGCGCGCTCACTCGCTCCGCGGTATCCGTTGAAAGCGGTGGCACGCTGGGCGGCATCGGGCAATTGAGCGCCCCGGTGCAGATTGCTGATGGTGGGCGCGTGTCGCCGGGCCGGTCCGCAGGTACATTGACGATGGGTGAGCTGGCCCTGAGTGAATACAGTCAGTTGGATTTTGAGCTCGGGCTGCCAGACGGAGCGCCCGGAGCGAAAAACGACCGGATCAACGTGATCAATAACCTGAATGCTTCCGGGTCCAGCGGAGACCTGATCCTGGACGGCATTCTGAATGTTACCGATACCGGTGGCTTCATCGAGCCGTCCAGCTTTACGTCGCCTGGCCGCTACCGGTTATTCACCTATGACGGTAGGCTGACCGATAACGGCATAGTCTTCGGGGGCGTTGCCGCCGGATTCAATTACGGGATTGTCTCGGGCGGCGGCGTGGTTGATCTGGAGGTTGACTACACCGGGCTGCATTTCTGGGACGGGGACGGAACGGCCGCTAATGGCGCCGTCAACGGTGGCCCGGGTGTCTGGAACAGCACCGCCACCAACTGGACCAGCGAATCGGGTAGCCTGAATACCGAGTGGCAGGCATTGACGGCTGTTTTCGGCGGAGCCGGCAGCGAAATCGAGGTGGACGGCACGCTTCCGGTCTCGGGGATACAGGTGCAATCCGATGGCTATCGTTTTGCCGATCGGGATGGCAATGGCAGCCTGATGCTGGACAACGAATCCGGTGCTGAGTTTCGGGTCAATGGTGGCGTCGTTGCAGAGTTGGACGTTGATGTGGCTGGCAGCGATGCGCTGATCAAGAACGGTTCGGGTGTTCTCAGGCTGTTGCGGCCGCTGGGTCATACCGGCGGAACGGTGATTGCCGCCGGCACTCTTCTGGCGGATACGGATACGCTGCACGGCACGATTGAGAATCACTCGGTGCTGGCAATAAACCAGGATGTTGACGGCGAGCTTCAGGCTGATTTGCTCGGCGCGGGGGTGGTGGACAAAACTGGCACCGGCACGCTGAACATCACCGACACTCGCTTTCAGGCCAGGTCGTTGAACCTGCTCGGCGGCGGTGCCTATATCAACAGTGATCAGTTCGACGCGGGTCGCGTCAATGTAGGGCCAGGTACGTTCCTGGCCGGTAGCGGGCGGCTTCGGGATGTCAGATTGCAGGGTGGCAGCCTTGCGCCGGGCAATTCCATTGGCACCCTGACCGTTGAGAACCTGTCCGGCAGCGGTACCTATGAAGTGGAGGTCAACAGCAACGGGGCTTCCGACAAGCTGATCGTAAACGACACGGCCAGGTTATCGGATATTCAGCTTTCGGTGTTGCCAGAGCCCGGTGATTACGGGGTTCTCAGCCGCTATACGATTCTTGAAGCGGGAGCGGTTGAGGGAGAATTCATTTCTGCCGGCATCGATGTACCGGATTTCGCCTTTTTGAACGCCGATGTGCTGTACGAGGCAGATAAGGTTGATTTGATTCTGTTCCGTAACGACGCCGAGCTCACCGATATCGTCCGTTCCCCTGCTCAGAAAAGCACGGCTGACAGTCTTTCCCGCGCCTTGAAAGATCAAAAACTGGAACAGCTGGCACGGCAGCTCCTGATGCTGTCTGCAACGGATGCGGAGAGCGCGGTACGCAGCTTGAGTGGCAGTCAACTGGCCTACGGCAATCAGTTTGCGTTGAACTCAGGGCTCAGACTGGCCAGCCTGGTGAGCGACCGGGTGGCTGGTGTCGCAGCCAGTCCCGGACACACCGGAACCTTTGTCGATGCTGGTGGTTTTCAGGCGTTGGAGCGACTGCAGAGCGGCGATGTTTCGGCACTGAACGAGCTGCCGGCAACCGCTGCGGCCGGGCAGCAACCGAACGGCAGTGGCTTTTGGCTGACCCCGCAGGCCGGGTTTGGCCAGGTGGATGGAACAGCGGATGTGATCGGGACAGAATACGATTTTGGCGGCGTTGCAGGTGGCTACGATCACTGGCTGTCTCCCGCTCTTCTATTGGGGGCAGGCCTGAGTTACGGCGCTCTCAGCGCGGATGAAATCGATGTTGAAAGCACCGATCTCTCGGTGTACGGGCGGTGGCTGTTTAATGATCAAGGCTACGTTACGGCATCCGTCTTCGCAGGCGTTCACGAATCTCACAGCCGGCGGGTGGTGAATGTCGGGACAGACCGATCGGTTGCCCGTGCGGATTTCGGTGCTGATACCCGGGGGGCGTATCTGGAAAGCGGATATGAGCTTGATGCCTGGTCTGCGGGGCAGCTCACCCCTTTCGTTGGCCTGAATTATGCGCACCTGCACCGTGAGGGGTTCAGCGAGCGAGGTGCGGGCCAGGCGAATCTGCAGCTGGAGGCCGACACCCAGGAGTCGATTCGTACTCTGGTCGGTCTCAAGGCCCGTCACTCGTTTGCTTCAGGCAAGGCTCGAGAGTGGACTGCAGATGCTCAACTGGCCTGGGTGAGAGAGCTGGCGGACGGTCAGTCCAGCCTTGGTGCCGCGTTTACGGCGGCACCTGAGTTTGGATTCCAGGTGGCAGGCCCGGAGTTTGACGGTAGTCGCGCCAAGGTGGGATTAGGGATGAGCACTGACTTGTCAGCGCGCAGTTCGCTCCGCGTAGGTTACCAGGGTGAGATCGCTGAATCAGACCAATACCACAGTGCCCTGGCTACCCTAAGCCTACGTTGGTGAAGCGTCTTCTTCGGCAGCCCGTCAACCCTTTTGTGATTCTCGTTTGGGGTCGGCGTCCGTGTCCCTTTCCCGGCGCTCTTTCTGGGGCTGGGGCGGCACCAGGCTGATCAACAGCCAGTCGTCGCCTGGCTCCAGGGCGTCCATATCCGTCACCGGGTGAAGGTGAGTCTTGCTGTCGACATAGAACAGCACCAGGGCCTGCCGGTGGTATTGCTCCAGAAACTGCTGATAGCTGAATTCGTCACTCAACTGCGTGGTTCGAATGGCGTAGCCCTGGCTGACCAGGCTTGCCAGTTTGGCGTAGCTGACCTGATCAAACAGCCCCCGGGTGCGCTGAACCTTGCCGGCCGTCTGCAACCGGGCCCGCTGGTCCTGATCACCCTCTGACAACGCAAACACTGCATCGTCGCCAAACCAGTCAATGAAGTGGTACGTGGCCAGGGAATTCATGTGCTTGTAGGGCGACAGAATCAGCAGGTTGCCGATACCCGTGAGATCCATGTGGGTGGCGGCATGCTCGGACACCGGGTTACCGAAGTAGACCGGCAGATTGTCCATGCGGGCCTGGCGCACGTTTTCCCAGTTGGTATCGGTGAGCATGGTGGGTATGTCGTGCTTCTGCAGGGCTTTGGCGATCATCCGGGCCACCGGGTTGGCACCCAGAATCAGGTAGCCATGGGCCGGCGGTTCCAGCACGCCGAGCAGTTTTGCGATTGGTCGGGCGGTCAGGCTCTGGAGGGTCACCGTGGTGATGATCAGCATGAAAACCAGTGGGACGAGGGCCCCCGCGCTTGTGTAACCCAGGTCCACCAGCCGGAAAGCGAACAGGGCAGACACGGCACCGGCGACGATACCCCGGGGCGCAATCCAGCTCAGGTAGAGTTTCTCCCGCCAGTTCAGGCGGGTACCGATGGACGCCAGAAAGATACTCGTCGGCCGGGCAACGAACATCAGGCACGCCAGTGCGATGACCAGTCCCCAGCCCAGATCGGCAATGGCCGCGAACTCAACGCGGGCGGCCAGAATGATGAACAGTGCCGAGATCAGTAATACGCTGAGGGATTCCTTGAACTCGATGATGGCGTCCAGTGGTACCTGGCGCATGTTGGCCATCCAGATGCCCATGACGGTGACAGTCAGCAGCCCGGATTCGTGGGCCAGTTCGTTGGAGATCACGAAGGTGCCAAGCATGAAAATCAGGGTGCCGGCGTTGTGCAAATACTGCGGCAGCCAGTGCTGGCGTAAAGCGAGACCATTCAGGTAGCCGGCCCCGGCGCCAATCAGGAAGCCCACCAGCAGGGTCTTGCCAAAAATATAGAGCGAGTGCCCGAACACGTTGCCCTGGCCCCAGGAAACGATGCCCTCGAACACCAGCACCACCAGCAGGGCGCCCACCGGGTCGATGATGATGCCTTCCCAGCGCAGGATGTTGGCCAGGGTTGACGTTGGGCGCACCGCCCGCAGCAGCGGCGCGATGACGGTCGGGCCGGTGACCACAGAGATGGCGCCGAACAGCAGGGCAACTTCCCAGCTTACGCCAATCGCCCAGCGGGCGGCCAGGGTGCCAATGATGCAAGTGACAATGGTGCCGACCGGAATCAGGTTGCGGACCATCTTGCCGTGGCCCCGGATTTCGTCGTAACGCAGGGTCAGGCTGCCCTCAAACAGGATGATCGCCACCGCCAGGGAGATAAACGGAAACAGCAGGTCACCGAACACCGCCTCAGGGTTCAGAAACCCGGTCACCGGCCCGGCGACGATGCCGCCGATCAGCAGGAACAGGATGGCCGGCATTCGCAGACGCCAGGCCAGCCATTGGCAGGCCAGGGAGATCACGCCGATGCTGGCCAGAATCAGGGCAATGCTTGCTTGCATGGGGAAGCGTCCGTTCTGTTGGTCAGTCCTGAGCGCGCTTGGCGATCCGGTTGAGCAGCCGCGATGCGGCAATGAACCCGAAACAGGCGGTCACCGGGCTGGCGGCGCCAAAGCCCGTGGCGCAGTCCAGCCTGACCGGGCCCTCAGTGGCCGGTTTCTGGTGGCACACTTCGCCGTTGGCGGCGGGGTAGGTCAGTTGTTCCAGAGAGTATACCGCTTCCACGCCAAAACGCCGTTTGGGGTTTCGGGAAAAGCCGTATTCCCTGCGCAACAGGTTACGAACCTTGGCGAGTAATGGATCCTGGGTGGTGCGGCTGAGGTCGGCCACCTGTATTTGGGTCGGGTCCATCTGGCCGCCGGCGCCGCCGGCACACACCAGGGCGATCTTCTGGCGCTGGCAATAGGCAATCAGGGCGGTTTTTGGCTTTACGCTGTCGATAGCATCCACCACTCCGGTCATGTCGGTGGTGATCAGTTCGGCGACGTTGCCCAGGGTCAGAAATCCGAAGTGCACGCGCAGCTCCAGTTGCGGGTTGATGGCTTTCAGGCGTTCGGCCATGGCTTCGGTTTTGGTGCGCCCGTACTGGCCGTCCAGTGCATGCAACTGGCGGTTGGTGTTGGACACGCAGATGTCGTCCATGTCGATCAGGGTCAGGGTGCCGATACCGCTGCGGGCCAGCGCCTCGGCCGCCCACGAACCCACGCCCCCGAGCCCGACAATGGCTATGTGGGCCTGGCGGAAGGCTCCGGTGGCCCGGCGGCCATACAGGCGCTCGATGCCACCAAAGCGAAACCCGTAATCATCGGTTGTCATGACAGCTCACTGCAAAATACAAAAGGGGCGGTATTGTAACGCGTCTGGCGCCCGACGGAAAAAGCCATAAAAAAGCCACGCAGGTGCGTGGCTTTTCACCGTCACCGGGTTCAGGGGACCCAGTGTTCGTCATCCATCGCCATCAGGGCGTCTTTTCCGCTCTGGATGTCTTTCACCAGCCATTCGGTTTCCGGCATCAGCTTCTCGAAGTAGAAGCGGGCGGAGGCCTGCTTGCTCTGCAGCAGGGCGGTGTGGCCTTCACCAGCGGCCAGTTGCTGGCCGGCGACGGCGGCCATCCGTGACCACAGGTAGCCAATGACTGTCAGGGCCATCAGGCGCAGGTACGGAGTGGCGGCGGCACCCGCCTGTTCCGGGTCTGAGGGCGCGTTGCTGGCCAGCCACAGGGTAGCCTGTTCCAGGTTCTTGATGGCGCCTTTGAGGTGTTCGGCGTAGGGCGCATCCGGCGTCTCTTTCAGATAGTCCGTCAGCTCAGCAAACAGGGTGCGCACCAGTTGGCCACCCTTGAGGGAGAGCTTGCGGCCCACCAGATCCATCGCCTGAATGCCGTTGGTGCCCTCGTAGATGCGGGCGATGCGGCCGTCACGCACCAGTTGCTCCAGCGGCCAGTCCATGGTGAAGCCGGAGCCGCCCAGCACCTGCTGGCCCCAGTTTGCGTTGTTGTAGCCTTCGTCGGTCAGGAACGCCTTGACCACCGGAGTCAGCAACTGCACCAGATCGTCGGACTGCTCGCGCACCTGTTCGTCCGGGTGGGCGACCGACAGGTCCAGCTTCAGACCGGTGAACAGCGCCATGGCCCGCATGCCTTCGTTCAGAACCTTCTGGCGCATCAGCATGCGGCGCACGTCGGGGTGGACGATGATCGGGTCGGCCGGGCCGCTGGGGTTCTTGGCGCCACTCAGCGAGCGGCTTTGCAGACGCTCTCGGGCAAACGCCAGGCTTTCCTGATAGGCCATTTCCGCCAGCCCCAGGCCCTGCATGCCGACCATCAGGCGGGCTTCGTTCATCATGGTGAACATGGCGCGCATGCCGTCGTTGGGCTCGCCCACCAGCCAGCCTTTGGCGCCTTCAAAGTTCATCACGCAGGTGGCAGAACCCTTGATGCCCATCTTGTGCTCCAGACCGCCGCAGAACGCCGGGTTGCGCTCGCCGGTGTCCGGCAGCACCTTGGGCACCACGAACAGGGAGATGCCCTTGGTGGTGTCCGGGGCGCCCGGCAGCTTGGCCAGCACCAGGTGCACGATGTTGTCCACCAGATCGTGCTCACCACCGGTAATCCAGATCTTGGTGCCTTCGATGGCGTAGCTGCCGTCACTGTTGGGGGTGGCTTTGGTGCGAATCAGGCCCAGGTCGGTGCCGCAGTGGGGTTCGGTCAGGCACATGGTGCCGGTCCACGCGCCGCAGATCAGCTTCTCCAGATAGGTCTTTTTCAACTCGTCAGAGCCGTGGGCGTACAGGGCGCTGATGGCGCCGTGGGTCAGGCCCGGGTACATGCCCAGGGACAGGTTGGTGGAGCAGACCATCTCGTCCACCACAAACTTCAGGGTATGGGGCAGGCCCTGGCCGCCGAACTCAATGGGGGCGTCCAGCGCGGTCCAGCCGCCAGCCACGAACTTATCGTAAGCAGCCTTGAAGCCGTCGGGGGTTTTGACGGACTTGGTCTGAGGGTCGTAGGTGCAACCCTGGCGGTCGCCCACTTGGTTGGTGGGTTGGATCACCTCAGCGGCCAGTTTTCCGGCTTCATCAATGATCGCGGTGATCAAGTCCGGCGTGGCATCGGCGTATTTCTCCAGCTCGTGGAGTGTGTCTGCGCCGAGCACGTCGAACAACAGGAAACGAAGATCGTTCGCTGGGGCCTGGTATTGCATGGAGTCTCTCCTGTGAGATGGGGCTAGCGTAAAGCCTGAACTGCCGTCACCGTTGAATTGGGTCTTCTGATTATTGCGTCAGAGTGTCAATTCATACGGGTGTTTGAATATTTTGGTTCTCACCAGATCGGGCCAGATGCATTGATTTTTCGTATGACATCGCAGCCATTCATTGAAAACTCAGGAGGCGGTTTCATGGCCACAGTGATTGCCGGCGTGTCAGGCGCCATCGGTTCGGCCCTTGCCCAGCGCTACCTGAGCGCGCACCCGGCTCAGCCGTTGATCGGTTTGTGTCGGAACCCGGCGAATGCGCCAGCTTTTCTGCGGGAGCATCCGGCGGTGACGCTGCTGCCGTGGTCTGCGGGCGAACTAACAGCTGAATCACTGCTGGAGGGCGTCGCCAGCGCGCTTGGTGAAGACGGTCGGATTCACACCCTCATCTATGCAGCGGGCTTGCTGCATGAACCGGGACTGTTTCCCGAAAAACGGCTGGAAGACCTTAGTGGCGAGCACCTGATGCGAGTGTTCCAGGTGAACTGCGTGGGTTTTGGCGAACTGGTGCAGGCGCTGTTGCCTCGTTTGCGGGGCAAACACATGAAGCGTATTGCGGCGATTTCGGCGAAGGTGGGTTCGATCTCGGATAACGGCTTGGGGGGCTGGTATGCCTATCGTTGCTCCAAGGCGGCGCTGAACATGCTGGTGAAGAATCTGTCGGTGGAGCTGCCACGGCGCCTGTCGCCGGTGGCCTGTGTTGCCCTGCACCCCGGAACGACGGAATCCGCGCTGAGCGAGCCGTTCCAGCAGTCGCTGGCCAAACTGACCGTGCACACGGCCGGTCAGACGGCGGACAATCTGTTCCCGATTCTGGAGGGGCTGACCGACCAGGACAACGGCCGGTTTATCAGTTGGGATGGGTCAGACCTGCCCTGGTGATCCCGGGCGCCAGCGACAGACACAGAAACGGCAGCCTCGGGGCTGCCGTTTCTGTTCGGATGCCGTCAGTTACCCCTAACGAATGAACGGGTTTAGCATCCGGGTAAAGGTACCGGTCAGTTTCAGCGGTGCACTGAGCACCGACAGGGTAATACAGTCTTCACAACCCACGGCAATCGGCTTGTGTTCGTCGTTTTCATCCAGCACGACAAAGTCCCACTGGTTGAATACGCCCTTCTGGTCTGCAAACGCACCCTGCAAAACGATCGTGGTTTCAAAACCACGGTGGGTATGGGCAGGCGCCTTACCGCCAGCGACCAACTTCTGCAGGACAACCCGCTCGGCCTGGCCGGGAAATTTTTCGGAGATGTCGAGTACACTTACATCACCCAGTTGCCGCTTCCACGGCAGGCTGTTGATGTCGTCGCCCAGCAATTTGTTGAGTGGCGACATGCGCGGTGCATGAGCCGTCGGGGATGTGTTCACCGGAGCGTTGTCGATGCGCGACATCAGCTGTTCAAAACTGGTGTCAGCGACGGTCACCTTCGGTTGCTGATCCATCATAACCGCCCCAAGGCTATTGAGGGTGTCTACCCGGCTACGACAATGGGGGCACTGGTCCAGATGCAAGCGGATGCACAGGGCATGGGGCTCGCTCAGGTTACCTGCGCTGTATTCCATTAAGCTGAGGCTATCAGGGTGGTGCCGTGTCATACTTTCTGATCCTGCAAAATCACTTTGAGCTTGTTCAAAGCCAGGCGTACCCGGCTCTTTACCGTACCAAGTGGAATATCAAGCTCATCGGCCACCATCTGGTGCGACTTGTGCTCCATATAAACCTTGGCAATCACCGTAATCTGTTCCTCAGGCAACAGGCTGATCGATTCACGAATGCGGCGTTCTGACATCAGGCGGTGGAGCGACGTGACAGGTTCGTCCTCGTTCTCTCCCGGGATTTGCCAGAGGTCTTCCGTTTCCACTGCCATCTCGGCGCTGCTGCGCTGCATCTTGCGTAGCATGTCGATGCGCTGATTCCGGGCGATTGTGAAAATCCAGGTGGATGCTGCCGCCTTCCGCCAGTCGTAAAGGCAGGAACGGCGCCAGATCGAAATGAAGACTTCCTGTACCAGCTCTTCCGCCTGGCTCGCCAGCCCGTTGGAAATAGCGTAGTACTTGATTTGCGGCGCGAAATGCTCAAACAGCGCCTTGTA
>DASSWD010000146.1:0-4321 GCA_035705335.1 Marinobacter sp.
GCCGCAGATGGAGGCATCCGCCATCACGCCCGCCAGTTGTTTCAGCGTCGATTCGTCCCAGTTGCTGCGTTCCAACAGTGTCAGCATTTTTTCAGTCCCAACCCGGCAGGGTGTGCACTGCCCGCAAGACTCATCGGCGAAGAAAGCGAGAAGGTTTCGCGCTGCGCCCGCCAGGTCATCCTGATCCGACAGCACAATCACCGCAGCTGAACCGATAAAACAGCCGTGTTCCTGCAGGGTGTCGAAGTCAAGAGGAATGTCCCCTTTGCTGGCCGGCAGAATACCGCCGGAGGCGCCGCCGGGCAGATAGGCCAACAGGCGATGCCCCTCCGCCATGCCGCCACAGTATTCTTTGACCAGTTCATTGAGGGTAATACCAGCTGGGGCGACGTGAACACCGGGTCGGGCCACCCGTCCGGATACCGAAAAACTGCGCAGACCGCGGCGATCGTGCCTGCCCTGGCTGGCAAACCAGTCCGCGCCCCTGGCATGAATCCCCGGTATCCAGTAAACCGTTTCGACGTTATTGACCAGGGTTGGCCTACCAAACAGCCCATTCTGAGCCACAAACGGGGGGCGATGGCGGGGCTTACCAGGCTTGCCTTCCAGTGACTCGATCAGGGCCGATTCCTCACCGCAAATGTAGGCGCCCGCGCCCCGGCGCAAAATGATGTAACCGGCGTCGACCAGTCCAGCGGTTTCCAGTTCCGCGATGGCTTCTTCGAGCACACGGTGAAGACCGGGGTATTCGTCACGCAGGTAAATATAGAGCGCGCTTGCCTCGACCGCCCAGGCACTGACCAGGGCGCCTTCCAGCACACGGTGAGGTTCCCGTTCCAGATAAAACCGGTCTTTGAACGTGCCGGGCTCGCCTTCGTCGGCATTGATAACGGCATATCGCGGCCCGGGTTCAGCGCGCACAGCCTGCCACTTGCGGAACGTGGGGAACCCGGCGCCGCCCAGACCACGAAGGCCAGCGTGTTCGAGTTCGCTGATCAAGGTTTCAACCGCCACCCGTCCTGCCCGGCAATCGGCCAGCATTTGATAGCCGCCTTCTGCGCGGTAGGCGTCGAGCTTTTGCCACGGGATATCAGCAGGGAGAGCGGATTTATCGGCTATCGCGCGGTTCACCGCAGCCAAGTCAGCTTCACAGACATGGTGCTGACCCACCGCAACCACCGGCGCCGTGTCGCAACGACCCATACACGGTGCCCGAAGCACCCGAACCTCGTCGGGCTTTACCGAATCGGACAGTGCCCGGTGTAAGGCCTCGGCGCCCGCCAACTGGCACGACAGTGAATCACACACCCTCAGCGTTACGGCAGGCGGTGACGCCTGTTCATCGTGAACCACATCGAAGTGGGCATAAAAGGTTGCGGTTTCGTAAATGGCAGCCATCGGCAGGTTCATGAATGCGGCTAACGCACGCAGCCGGGGCATGGAAAGGTACCCGTCGGCATCCTGAATCCTGTGGAGGTGTTCAATCAGGTTATCGCGGCGGCCCAGCGTCGGGTTTATCCGCTCATCGCCAATCAGCCCCCGCAACCCATCGAGGACAGCCGGATCAAGTGGGCGACCCCGGGGTAAAGCCCGCCGGGGTTTGATTGCGTTAGTGTCCGTTGTCATTGTTATTGGCCAGGCCAGTCAGTACAGGAAAAGATACGCTATTCCGCCAGGGCGCGGATCGGAGCGCCAGAAGTGGCGTTTACGGTGGCAGATAGGTTGTCGGAGACGCCGGGCACGCCGGTGCTGCAGATTGGATCGTAGCGAGCCTCTACACCGTTCACGAACACCTCGACACCCGATCCACGATTGTTGCTCGACCCAAACGCCGAATCAATCCGGCCATCGCCGATGACGGAAAGTCGGCCGCTGCTTGGACATGTAGCGCCTACGTTAGCAATGACCTTATCTGAATACGGTATCTTTAAATTCAGATAACCATCAATGGCAGAGCCGATGATCTGGCTGTTGATATAAAGATGAATTTGATTGTTCATTTCGGTGATCTCGATGACAGACCCACGAATCGCTACGTAACGCCCTTGACGCGTAAATTCGAGCACAGGCGTTGTGGCAGTGACGATAATTTTCGACGCAGAAACCTCAACACGTGTGGCTTGAGAACCCACCAGGGAAACCGGCGCATTGTCAGCGTTGAACTCTATTCCAGCCAGATCGTAGACGTCTCGAACCAGGACTTCCCCATCACCGGCCCTGGTAATCGTGGATACAACGGACCCATCGAGAGAATAGTCCATGCCGTCAACATTGAGGACACAATTGGTAAACTCGATTGCCCTTCTACCCGTACCGTCTTCGGCAATATTTTCAATGAGTGAAAGGTTTTCCGAATCGATAGAGCAAGGCGCAAGACCCGACGCAGAGACATAATCAAAAGACGTCATTTGCGTGGAAACCGCGTTACTGATGGTGTCTACAAACGCCTCGATGGTTTGAATGTCAGCGAAGACAACACTCGAGGCTTCCAAGTCAGCCAGAGAATTCATGGGTGCCGCTCGAGTACCCAAACCCGATGTATCGTCGACAAGGTCACCCGCTGACGGTGCCTCGGGCGCCGTTGGCGAGGCACTGCTACTCCCACCGCCGCCCCCACCACCACAGGCAAACAGTCCGGCGACCAGACCAGTGACCACCAAAAGGCGTATTCCGGGATTCATGTTCATCTCATCCACTCCCTGAATTGCGTGCCAGTATCGTCCGTGCGTTCATTGGTGAAGTGCGCGCAAGACACCCTCACCTGAACTATTGACCAGAACATGCAAAAAAAGAAGGAGATGAACGAAATATATAGCGAGATGTCAGCTTTCCGCTCGGTATGGTGCCGCCACAAACTCCACCCGGTTCCGGCCATTACGTTTGGCCTGATACAGGGCTTTATCCGCGGATTCCATCACCTGCCTAAAGCACCCATGCTCGGGCGCCAGCGTTGCGCCGCCGATGCTGGCCGACAGACGAATCGGCACACCCTGTACTTCCCGGCCTACCTCGACAATACGTTGCAGAAGACGCCGTGTTACCGATTCGACCGCTTCAAGATTTTTATTGCGAAGCACCGCGGCAAACTCTTCTCCCCCGACCCGGCCAAGGATGTCATCGTCCCGCAATTCGGCAAGCAGCAGGCTCGCCACGGTTCTGAGCACTTCGTCGCCAATGGCGTGACCCCAGCGGTCATTGACCTGTTTGAAATGGTCCAGATCAATCATCAGAACGGTAATCAGGCTGTTCTCATCCCGGGCCTTTTCAAACGCCAGATTGCCTTCACGATCAAAGGCCCGCCGGTTCAGAAGCTGCGTCAGTCCGTCCCTTTCGGCGAGCGCTACCAGGGCCTGTTCAGTGCGGGTAAAGGCCAGAAGTGGTAGCGCCAGGGCGGTCGCGCTTACCAGCAACAGATGATTGATGAGGATGAGCTTCAGCACGCCATCCAGCCACGGCCCGCTGCCACTTTGGGACGAGACAACAATGACCAGAACCTGCGCCATCATCAGAACGCCATGAACCGCAAACAGGGACTGAAGAATGCCCAGTGGCAGTCGGGGTTTGCGTTCGATACAGCCCAGGCGATAAATCGCCACACTGAACACGATGGCCGAGAACAACGCGGTCAGGAATCGGCTAAAGACGGGGTCCAGACCGGTCCCTGCAAGCAGGCCAAGCCCGTACATGGCACTGGCCCAATACAGGGCTTTCGTTGAGCGGCGGCTTCCCAAAGGTGCCAAGCTCATCAATGTGTGGATGCCGGCGAGCAGAAGCAGAGGTGACAATCCGAGGAAGGCGTGGGCGAGAAACAGGAGTCCAGGCGACGCGCCTGAGAAAGTCTGGGCAATCGCCAATACCGATCCGGCGACAAAGGCCAGGCAGGCAAACGCCCACCACAAAAAACTGCGTTCTCGGTTCCGGAGGTGGAAAATGGCCCAAAGCATACCGCCGATCAACAGATTGATCAGAATGGAGGTAATCAGCAACGTGGGCAGGTGAATCTTCAGATCCATTGCGATAGGGCTTTCCTGGCTTCAGCGATGTTGCAACCAGACTAACAGCTCAGGGGGCCAGTGTACTCCCTACCTATGTTGCAATTGGTATGATATTTGTGTCGGAACGCTCTGAAGTCCGGTCGTTATAAGCACCAGATAAGACAGCATCACAGGGTGTTCAGGAGAAAATGGAGGCGCGGGTCGGAATCGAACCGGCGTACACGGAGTTGCAGTCCGCTGCATAACCACTCTGCCACCGCGCCGGAAAGGCTGACTGCCTTTTGCTCTCAGGAGGCAATTGAGAGACTTGAAAAAACTGGAGCGGG
>DASSWD010000147.1:0-16157 GCA_035705335.1 Marinobacter sp.
TTCAGGCCGCGGGTGTCCAGCAACTCCTGAACCTTGGCCGGCCAGTTGTCGGCCGACACCCGGTGGATTTCCGTACGCACCGCTTCCATCAGGCTGATCAGCCGGGCCAGGCGATCTTCCGGCGCGTACTGCCAGGGCCGGGTGACCAGGCCTTCGTCAAAATCATCCGGGCGTGGCAAGGTACCGTCCAGGCCGGCACGGAGTTTGTTGAGGATGTTATCGCGGGCGCTCATCAGTGGCCTCCCCGGTTCAGGTGGTCACGGGCCAGGTCATGCAGGGACCGTTTGGCCGGCACCGGCGCGGTATGGTTTGCTGTCCAGGGCCCGACGTTCTTCGGCGCCAGCGCGCGGAACCGGGTAGCGGCCCACAGGAAGCTTCGGTAAAGCCCCGGGCGGGTGTTCAGGGTTTTCCAGAACCGCCAGATGGCACGCTCCCTGGGCGAGTATTTCGCGCCGCCGTCCCGCACCGCCGGGTGATCATCCGGGGACTTCACGTTTTCTTCCCGCAGCCGCTGCAACAGTTCCGGAATGGGGATCTTCACCGGGCAGACTTCGCCACAGGCACCGCACAGAGACGACGCGCTGGGGTGATCCGGCACCTTCTTCAGTCCCACCATGTGCGGGGTGACGATCTTGCCGATCGGGCCCGGGTAGACTTCGCCGTATGTGTGTCCACCCACCCGGGTGTACACGGGACAGTGGTTCATGCAGGCGCCGCAGCGAATGCAGTTCAGGGTCTGGCGCAGCTGGGCATCGGCGAACGCACCGCTGCGGCCGGCGTCCAGCAGCACCAGATGCACTTCTTCCGGGCCGTCCAGCTCATCGGGTTTGCGCGGGCCAGAGATCATGTTCACGTAGGTGGTGATCGGCTGGCCAAGCGCGGAGCGGGTCAGCAGGGACAGCAATGGCACTACGTCCCGCAGGTTCTCCACCACTTTCTCGATGCCGGTCACGGCGATGTGCACACCCGGCGCGGTGGTGCTCATGCGGCCGTTGCCTTCGTTTTCCACCAGCAGCAGGGTACCGGTCTCGGCGATGGCAAAATTGACGCCGGAAACACCCACATCCGCTTCCAGAAACTTCTTGCGCAGGGTGCGCCGGCCAATCTGGATCAGCTCATCTACGTCGCTGGTTTCTTCGACACCCAGCTTGTCATGGAACAGCTTGGACACCTGAAACCGGTTCTTGTGGATGGCCGGCATGATGATGTGGGAAGGCTTTTCATTGTCCAACTGGACGATGTACTCGCCCATGTCGGATTCCAGGCTTTCAATGCCGCGCTCGGTGAGGTAATCGTTCATCTCCATTTCCTCACTGACCATCGACTTGCCCTTGACCACCAGCTTGCCCTGGCGGGCCTCGATGATCGAATGCACGATCTGGTTGGCTTCCTCGGTGGTCTCGGCCCAGTGCACCTTGACGCCGTTGGCGGTCAGCTTCGCTTCCAGCTGCTCCAGCAGATCCGGCAGGCGCGACAACGCCCGGGCCTTGATGTGGTTGCCCAGCTCCCGCAGGCCTTCGCGCTCTTCCTCATCGGGGAAGGCATCGGCCCGCTTTTTCATCAGCGAATCCATGGCCGTGCGGAAGTTGGTACGCAGCTGGCTGTCCGCCAGTGCCACTTCGGCCCGGCCACGGAAACCACCGGTGATCTCGGTAATTGGAATGCGCTGGTTCATACCGAATCCCCCTTGCCTTCACCGCTGACTCGCTCCCACAGGAAACTCGCCAGGTGCCGGCCCCGGAAGGCCCTTTGTTGTTTATCCAGGGAGCCGTTGATGTTCATCAGACAACCGCCGTCGGCGGTGACCATTTCGTCGGCGCCGGATTCCGCCAGCGATCGGGTTTTATCCAGGACCATAGCACCGGATACCTCTGGCATGCGCACGGAGAAGGTGCCGCCGAAACCGCAGCATTCGCTTTCGTGGTCGTGGTCCAGCCGTTCGACCTTGTCCAGGGTCGACAGCAGGGCGCGGGCATGATGATGCGTGCCCATTTCCCGGCGGGCAGAACACGAGGTATGCAATGCCACTTTCGTGGGTTTGCCCATGTCCTGCCACTGCACCTTGCACACGTGCAGCAGAAATTCCGTCAGTTCAAAGGTGCGTTCCGCGAGGTTGTCCACCCGCTTCAGGGTGTCCGGTTCCTCGGCAAACACCTCCCGGTAATGCTGTCGGAACATGCCCGCGCAGGAGCCGGAAGGCACCACCACTGGCAGGCCATTGTCCAGAAGCGCCAGCTGCGACCGGGCAACCTCTCTGGCTTCCGCCACATAGCCCGATGTCCAGGCCGGTTGGCCACAGCAGGACTGCGCTTGCGGGAAATGCACGCGAATGCCCTCTCGCTCCAGCAGGCGAATGGCATCCAGGCCGGCTTCGGGGAAAAACAGGTCCACCACACAGGTGCCGAACAGAGTGACTTCGGCAGGCTTGTCGGGGTAAACGCGGGGTTTCGGGCGCTCCGGTGCCACTCGGGTGGCATTGGGCGCGGCGTCGTAGAACAACTCACTCATCGGATCGGGCCTCCGGACGTAAATGGGCGGAACTTTAAAGCCCCGCCCAACCGGTTATCGTTTCTGGTTCTGGTACCGCCCGCCCGTCAACTCATTAGCGGATCGGTGAGGCCAAGCACGTAAACGCCAATCATACCAATCGTGCCAACGGCCACTACGTAGTATAGGGTGGGCCACACGGTCTTGCGCAGAGTCTGGCCTTCACGCCCCAGCAGGCCGACGGTAGCCGAGGCCGCCACCACATTGTGGATGGCGACCATATTACCGGCCGCAGCGCCCACTGCCTGGATCGCCACCATCAACGCTGTTGACATACCGAGCGCTTCTGCCACACCAAACTGGAACTGCGCGAACATCATGTTGGACACCGTGTTAGAGCCTGCCAGGAAGGCGCCCAGCGCACCCACCGCGGGCGCCAGCATCGGGTAGATGCCACCCACCGCATCGGCCACCCAGGTAGCCATCGCAATCGGCATACTGGGCAGATCCGACATATTCACACCAGAGTTGATCAGAATGCGCACCATCGGCACGGTGAACAGCAGCACGAAGCCGGCGCTGAGGATCACACCGCTGGATTCCTTGAACGCAGCACCCAGATCCCGAACACTCATTCGATGCAGGAAGAAAGTGGCCGCTACCACCATCAGCAGTATGCCGCCGGGCAGGTACAGTGGCTGAACGCCAGCGCTGATGCCGGTCTCGCCCAGAATGCTGGCCACTGACAGGTTCAGACTGGTCAGCGCCGACTTCACCGGCTCCACGGTACGGCTGATCACCAGCAACACACCCACCAGCACGTACGGCATCCAGGCGCGAAAGCCGCTCATGGGCTTGGCCGCGAGATCTTCCAGCTTCATTTCGATGGTGCCCAGCCACTCGCTCGGCCAATCCTTGCTGTCGGCGAAATCCCAGCTGTTCTTGGGAATCAGGAAGCCTTTCTTGGCGGCAGTGGTTACGATACCCAGACCGATCAGGCCACCCAGCAGTGACGGGAACTCGGGACCGAGCACAATGCCGGTGATTGCGTAGGGAACCACGAACGCCAGGCCGGCAAAGATGGCAAACGGCAGAACCTCAAGTCCCTCTCTGAAGCTCTTGTTCTTGCCGAAGAAGCGGGTCAGCATGCACACCATCAGCAGCGGCATGACCACCCCGACAATCGCGTGGGTGATCGCTACTTCAGAGGTAATGATCTGGAGATACGCATCCCAGTCAGAGCCGGCTGCCTGGAGCTGCTCGGTGATGCTTGCCTTGTTGAGGCCCGTGTTGACCCCCACGACAATTGGCGTGCCCACAGCGCCAAAAGACACCGGCGTACTCTGCACCATCATACCCAGCATGACCGCTGCCATCGCAGGGAAACCAATGGCGACCAACAGGGGAGCCGCAATTGCGGCAGGTGTCCCGAAGCCGGACGCACCCTCAATAAAGCAGCCGAAGAGCCACGCGATGATGATCGCCTGAACCCGGCGATCCGGGGTGATGTTGGTAAAGCCCGCCCGAATAGCGGTAATGGCACCTGAATGTTTCAGGGTATTCAGCAGCATGATGGCGCCGAAGATGATCCACAACAGGCCGATGGTGATGACCAGGCCCTGAAGTGAGGATGCGACGATGCGATTGAAGGTCATGTCCCAAGCGGCATAACCAATCGCAGCAGTCACCAGAAATACGATCGGCATGGCTCGAACAGCAGGCCAGCGCAGACCGATCAACAGGATTCCGGCAAGCAGAATCGGCGCGAACGCAAAAAAGGCAAGCAATCCAGACGACATGAATTTCTCCAGTGATTTTTGTTGGATTGTATTTTTGGATAATTGGTTTTACCAATTTACAGGAGTACACTGAGTACGTTAGGGAGGTGAAGGAATCGTGTCAAAATCTGCGACTACGACATTAGTCCAATTGCACTTGGAACCCGCAAATCATTAATAGATGTTAATAACAGTAAGTTTGGTCAGACCAATACAAAGGATTGCCCGGAACGTCCATGCCCATCAGCCACATCCTCCACAAGCGGCTGGCCGACACCATTGTCGAACAGCTTGAGACCATGATCCTCGAAGGGACACTCCAACCCGGTCAGAAACTGCCTCCGGAGCGACTCCTGGCGGAACAATTTGGGGTTTCCCGCCCTTCGCTGCGCGAGGCCATTCACCGGCTTGCCTCCCGTGGGCTCCTGACCAGCCGCCAGGGGGGCGGCACGTTTGTCACCGCGACCCTGGGCACAAGTTTCAGTGATCCGCTGATCCCGCTGCTGGAAAAACGCCCGGAAGCCCACCGGGACCTGCTGGAATACCGCCGCACCCTGGAAACCGACTGCGCCTACTACGCGGCCCTGAGGGCAACGGAAGTGGACCGGGACAACCTGACCCAGGCCTGGTTTGTGCTCAAATCCTGCTATGAAAATCCATCCGGGCTGAATCTGGAGGCTGAAGGGGTGGCCGATGCGCGCTTCCACATGGCGATTGCCGAGGCCAGCCACAATCTGGTGATGCTGCACACCATGCGCAACCTGTTCAACATGCTGAAGAACAACATCGTGACCAACATTGGCGGCATGTATTCGAGGGAAGCGAAAACCCGGGAAGGATTGATCGACCAGCACCAGCGGTTGTTCGATGCCATCATGGAAGGCCGGGCGGACGATGCCCGGGCCATTGCCGCCGAACACATCAGCTTCGTACAGCAGACCATCTCTGAGCACACCGAATCGTTGCGGCGGCGGGCGCGGGCGACCCTGCGCCGGGACACCCGCCCGGATGCGGAACAGGCCTGACGCCTGCCAGCAAGACATAAAAAAGCCGGGGAAGTCCCCGGCCAAAGCATTCACACGATGCACCAACACAATGCAAATCGTCCTGATGAGGTTCCAGAATAACCGTCGGTCATGACCGTTTCGTGACAGTCACAGACACCATCACCATTACGACGGTAATTTTTGCCAGAGTGTGACCTCCGAAAAGCTGTGCTGATACTTATTGCGGGTTTCGCGAATCACAAACGGCAGGCTGCGGGGCTCGCCGAGCAAGCGGAAATGCGGCGCCAGCCGGGTTTTCAGGCCATCCAGAGTGGTGACCGGCTCGCCTTCTTTCAGGTACCCGCCCAGCCACTCGGATTTCGGGGTGTAGTCTTCCAGCCAGGTGTAGGGTGAGGCAATCAGCAGCAGGCCCAGATCGTTGATCCGCTCATGGATGGCGGACAGGAACAGCGACGGCCGGTACAGCCGATCAATCAGATTGCCCGCCAGCACCAGATCATAATCCCGGTAATCCGACGCCAGATCACAAGCATCGCCCTGATGGAATGCCACCTTGTGGGCCAGTTCACCCAGGCCCAACCCCGCCAGCGGGCGTTCCTGATAGGTCACCAACTCGCCTTCTTCCGGTCTGGCGTATCGGGCGGCGCCCTCGCTGACCACCTTGCGGCAGGCATCCACAAAGGTCTGGGAGTAGTCCACTCCGTCCACGTGATCAAAATACCGCGCCAGCTCCAGCGTGGTGCGGCCCACGGCACAGCCGATGTCCAGCGCCCGGCAGGTTGCCCGGCCATTCAGGGCATCCAGCGCCGCCTGGGCCAGCTCTTTCGGAAAGTTGGCCTCGCCATGCCAGGGCTCGCCGTAGTGGAACTCCAGATACTGGGCGAGGGTGGTGTCATTCTCATAATAATCACTTGGGGCACTCACGCAGTTGTCCTCGATCGGGGCTGATGGACACAGAATACCAAAGGTGACAGAGATGGCATTCAGAAATCCGATTCCCGGCCAGTCATTTCCACGCTACCCTTGAAGCATAACCCCAAAGACTCCATGTTTGATGGCGCTGTTTGCCCATCAACCGCCCGGGAGCGTTATGCGATCTGACCTGCCTTACTCGTTACTGGAACTTGCCTCGGTTCGCGAGGGTGATTCCGTCGCTACCACGCTGGCCAACAGCGTCCGTTACGCCCAGCATGGCGAAGCACTGGGATTTACCCGGTTCTGGCTGGCGGAGCACCACAACATGGAAGGCATTACCAGTTCCGCCACCTCGGTGCTCGTTGGCCACATTGCCGGGCAAACCCGGCGCATTCGTGTGGGCTCCGGGGGGGTGATGCTGCCTAACCACCCACCCCTGGTGGTGGCCGAACAGTTCGGTACGCTAGAAAGTCTCTACCCAGGAAGGATTGATCTGGGCCTGGGACGTGCTCCGGGCACCGACCCGGTGACCGCCAGGGCATTGCGGCGTGAGGGCATTGGCGCCGAGCAGTTTCCCGAGGACGTAGCCCGGCTGCAAGCATTGCTAGGGCCGCTGCAGCCCGGGCAGCCGGTCAAGGCGATCCCCGGCGCCGGCACCAACGTGCCCATCTGGCTGCTGGGTTCCAGCCTGTTCAGTGCCCAACTGGCGGCCATGCGGGGGCTGCCCTACGCCTTTGCCGGCCATTTTGCGCCGCGCCTGTACCGGGAAGCCCTGCGGGTGTACCGCAACGGTTTCCAGCCGTCAGCGTCCCTGAAACAGCCCCACGCCATGCTGGCACTGCCGGCGATACCGGCGGCCGACATGGACGAAGCCCGGTTCCTGGCCACCACCAGCTATCAGCGCATACTGGCCCTGTTCCGCGGCCAGCCGCTGTGGATGAAACCGCCGGTGGCGAGCATGGACGGCCTGTGGTCCGCCGGCGAGCAGGCCAGCGTGAGAGACTTTCTGTCATTGCAGGTGATGGGCAATGCGGACGACATAAGCCGACAGTTCGATGAACTGCTGGCTGACATTCAGGTGGACGAGCTGATGTTCACCGTCGACATCTACGACCCAGAGAAACGCCGTCAGGCCCTCGATATCCTGGCAGCCACCCGCCGTCACAGCACCGATTTGGTGGCGTCGATCAACTGAGGTCGTTCGGCGGCCTGACTTCATTAGCCAATATGGGCATCAATTCATGTACTTGCGATTGTGATTATCGCCCAGCAACGGTCGAACTGATTTCCCTGTTTTCTTGCGAAAACGGTTTCGTTTTGCCAGTCTAAATAAATGTAACAACAAATTAACGAGGAAAACGACCGGAGAAAACGCAATGAGCAGCACAGGTAAATTCAGAAAACTGGCCGCAATTTCAGCACTGGCTTTTGCCGGCCTGACGGCCGCGAATGCCGTGAACGCCGCCAACTGGCGCTATGCCCATGAAGAGTACGAAGGTGATGTTCAGGACGTCTTCGCTACCAAGTTCAAGGAATACGTGGAGGAGAATTCTGACCATACTGTGCAGATATACCGATTCGGTGAACTGGGTGAATCCGATGACATCATGGAGCAAACCCAGGCCGGCATTCTGAACTTCGTGAACCAGTCTCCGGGATTTACCGGCTCGCTGATTCCGGAAGCTCAGATCTTTTTCATTCCCTACCTGATGCCCACTGATATGGACACGGTGATTGAGTTCTTCCGTGAGTCCGAGGCCATCAACGAAATGTTCCCCGAGCTTTATGCCGAGCAGGGCCTGGAACTGTTGAAAATGTACCCTGAGGGAGAAATGGTCGTCACGGTTGATGAGCCAGTGACATCACCTGAGGATTTCAACAACAAAAAGATCCGGGTGATGACCAACCCTCTGTTGTCTGAAACCTACTCTGCCTTCGGCGCGATCCCCACGCCGCTGCCCTGGGGTGAAGTCTACGGTGCACTGCAGACCAACATGATACAGGGCCAGGAGAACCCGATTTTCTGGATTGAGTCCGGCGGGCTGTACGAGGTATCCCCACACCTTGTGTTTACCGGTCACGGCTGGTTTACCACCGCCATGATGGCCAACCAGGACTTCTACAACGGCCTGTCTGAGGAAGACAAGAAACTGGTACAGGACGCCGCTGACTACGCCTTCGAAGAGATCATCGTGCACATCGACGGCCTGGCCGAAGAATCGCTGCAGAAGATAAAGCAAGCCTCTGACGAGGTCACCGTTACCCGGCTCAATGAGGAACAGATTGCTGCGTTCCGGGCCCGGGCACCGCAGGTCGAAGAAAAGTTCATTGAAATGACCGGCGAGAGTGGCAAGGCCCTGCTCGAACAGTTCAAACAGGACCTTAAAGAAGTTCAGAGCGACTGATTAACCCCCTGATCACCGGCGGCCGTGGCCTCACGGCCTGCCGGTTTTTCTCGATAAAACCCGCGCCCAGCCGGGGAAACGATCCGGCCGGGCACGACATGCACTGGAGCAGATCCCATGTCTGACAATGCCCCGGAATTCGACGACGACACCGGTCATTACGAATCCGGGCTGCCCGGCATTTTGGGCGCTATCGACGTCTGGATTTCAAAATTTGAGGCCATCATGCTGGCCATGGGCGTCATCCTGATGGCGGTCAATACCTGTGTAAACGTGGTGGCCCGCTATGTGTTCGGAGAAGGCCTGTTCGTCAGCGGTGAAATCAACCGCATTCTGATCATCTTGATCACATTTGCCGGTATCGGGTATGCCGCCCGCCACGGCAGGCACATTCGTATGTCGGCCCTGTACGACGCCTTGCCCTACAAGGGCCGAAAAATCATGATGGTGATCATTTCCCTCTTCACCGCAGCCGTCATGTTCTTTCTTTGCTACCACGCCTACGGCTACATCGAGAAAACCTTTGAGCGGGGCCGCATCCTGCCAGCCCTGGGGTTCGACATCTGGTGGATCTACGTCTGGGTTCCGGTCGGTTTCGCGATTACCGGCATTCAGTACCTGTTGACCGCCATCAAGAACCTTACCGCCGACGACGTGTACCTCTCCACCGGCGTGGTCGATGGCTACGCCGATACTGAGTCCGAAGTCTGATGTCGCCCGAACCGAGAGCATAAGGAAAATCACATGGCTACTATGATGATGATCATCATGATCGGGCTGTTGCTTCTGGGATTCCCGATGATGATTCCGCTGATCACCGCGGCGGTGTTTGGCTTCTTCATGATGTTTGACGGTTTCGGCCAGATGGGCATATTCGTCCAGCAGATGATGGCGGGCATCCGGCCGGCGTCGTTGATTGCCGTGCCCATGTTCATCCTGGCGGCCGACATCATGACCCGTGGCCAGTCCGCCGACCGGCTGGTCAATATGGTGATGGCCTTCATCGGCCACATCAAAGGTGGCCTAGCAATCAGCGCCGCTACCTCCTGCACGCTGTTCGGGGCAGTTTCCGGCTCTACCCAGGCAACGGTGGTGGCCGTGGGCTCGCCGCTGCGGCCGAAAATGCTCAAGGCAGGCTACTCCGACTCCTTCACCCTGGCACTGATCATCAACGCCAGTGACATCGCGTTCCTGATCCCGCCCAGCATCGGCATGATCATCTACGGGGTCATTTCCGGGACGTCCATTGCGGAGCTGTTCATTGCAGGTATCGGCCCGGGAATCATGATTCTGATTATGTTCTCTATCTACAGCCTGATCTATGCCTACCGCCACAACGTGCCCACAGAAAAAAAGGCCAACTGGAGAGAACGCGCCCTGTCGGTTCGCGATGCCTCCTGGCCGCTGATGTTCCCGGTGATCATTGTCGGCGGTATCTACGGCGGCATATTCAGCCCCACCGAAGCCGCGGCGGTGTGCGTGCTCTACGCCTTCCTGCTGGAATTCGGGGTGTTCCGCTCGCTGAAACTGAACGACGTTTACAAGATCGCCAAATCCACCGGCCTGATCACCGCCGTGGTGTTTATTCTGGTCGCGGTGGGTAGCGGCTTTTCCTGGATCATTTCATTCGCCCAGATTCCCCAGGCCATTCTGGAGGCTGTCGGCATCCAGGACGCAGGCCCGGTGGGTGTTCTGGTTGCCATCTCTGTCGCGTTCTTCGTCGCCTGCATGTTTGTGGACCCCATTGTGGTGATTCTGGTGCTTACGCCGATTTTCGCGCCAGCCATTGAAGCCACCGCCCTGGATCCGGTACTGGTGGGTGTGCTGATCACCCTGCAGGTGGCCATCGGCTCGGCCACTCCACCGTTTGGCTGTGACATTTTTACCGCCATCGCCATCTTCAAGCGCCCCTACCTGGAGGTGATTCGCGGGACACCGCCGTTCATTCTGATGCTGGTAGGAGCAGCCGGTTTAATCATCGCGTTCCCGGACATCGCGCTGTTCCTGCGAGACGTGGCGTTTCCCGAGTGACCCGGGTAAAGGAGCTGACCCATGTTCAAACGAATATTGGTGGCGGTGGATGGATCCAAGACCTCGTTGAAGGCTCTGGATAAAGCCGTCGCCTTGCAGAAGCTGATACCGGCGGCGGAGATCTTCATTCTCTGCGTGTACAAGCACCACAGCCTGTTTGAAGCCTCCCTGTCCATAGGGCGACCCGACGTCATGGACATTCCGGACAAGGTCCTGTCGGACTACGCCAAGGAAGTGGTCAACTACGCCAAGAACCTGGCCAAAGACCGGGGCGCCAGCAAGGTGCGGGGGTTTGTGAAATCCGGCAAACCGTCCCGGGTGATCGTGAAATTCGCCGAAGACAAGGAAGCCGACCTGATTGTGGTGGGCACCCGGGGTACCAATACCGATAAAGAAGGTCTGTTCCTGGGCAGCGTGTCACACCGGGTGGCGTCGCGTGCCAAATGCCCGGTGCTGGTGGTCTGAGCGCTCTCAGTTCTGAATGGTCGTCTCTGGGCCGTCAGGGTAGCGGCTGCTGTTGCCCGGCCGCTTCCACCCGGTTACGGCCGGTGCGTTTGGCCTGATAGAGCGCCGCATCGGCGGCCCGCATCAGAGCATCGAACTGATCCGTGGTATCCGGCCAACAGGCAACCCCGCCAGAAATGGTCAGGTGCGCAAGGGGCTGGTGGCCAACCACCACTGGCTCTCCGGCAATCAGATGGCGCAGCGTTTCGGCTCTGACCAGCGCTTCGGCCATGGGTGCACCGGGCATCAGCACCACAAACTCTTCTCCTCCGTACCGGCACACCACGTCGCTGCCGCGAAAATGCCGGTTCAGGATCCGCCCCACGTGCCGCAGAGCCTCGTCACCCGCCTCGTGACCGTAGTCGTCGTTAAACTGCTTGAAGTGGTCCAGATCAAACATCAGCAGGCTGAGCGGCCTGCCGGTTCTCAACGACACTTCCCGCTCATGTCCAAACAGCTCATCAAAGTGCCGACGGTTCTTAAGGCCGGTCAGCCCGTCCTCATAGGAAAAACGCCGCAGTTCCTCGCGCAGCACCAGCGCTGACAGGGTGATGGCAATTTTTTCCACCGACTGCTGAACCCAACCAATCAGCCGTACCAGGCTGTAGTCCTGGACCAGTTCCGGAAAGGCAGGCCGCGCCAGCAGTAACAACCCGGCGGGCTCGGCACCGGGCTGGGCGGTTTGCAGGCGCAAGCGGAAGCTCAACTGATCGGGCACCTGGTCGGCGGCAATCAGTGTGGGGGTGTCTGCCGGTAGCAGCATGGCGGTGCCGTACTGATCGGGGAAGCTCTGGTCCAGGTTGCCCCAGGTCACCAGGCGGGTGTAGCGGCCGTCAGGCTGGTGCTGGTAGAAACAACCTGCCACCGGCTGATACAACCCCGGCAGCGCACTGGCCAGGCGCTGGAACGCCTCATCCACTGAAGCACTGTCCTGCAGCGTCGAAATCAGGTCAAACAGGGTTTCATTCTTGCGGCTTTCCAGCGACAGCAAGCTCGCCCGGGCCGCTTCCCGCTGTGCCAGGCCCTCTGCCCGCGCCGTGCGCTCGGCCACTTTCTGCTCCAGTTGTCCGGTCAGGTTATACAGGGCCTGATAGGTGGTGCTGTAGTGCCAGAGCGCAATACTGATGATGGCGAGGGAAAAGCCCAGCGCACCCCAACTGACCGGCACCCGGCCCCAGGGCAAAACACCGTGGGCGACAGCCATATCCAGAATCAGGAACACCGAGAATAGCGCAAAGGTGGCCAGCAGAAGCCGTTGCTCCGCCGCCAGGCGCCGAACACGGCGCCCGGCCGATACCATCAGGATTACCAGCGTTACCAATAGCAGGGCGTCAAAGGGCGGGAAGGTCATGGACAGATCCAGCCAGCCGGCCATCGACAATCCCAGGGCACCGATCAGGTACACCAGGTGCAGCTTCCACAGCCAGCGCGCGGCCGTCG
The DNA here is from genome assembly GCA_035705335.1 of Marinobacter sp. GTDB lineage: Bacteria > Pseudomonadota > Gammaproteobacteria > Pseudomonadales > Oleiphilaceae > Marinobacter. Next base: position 12,568 of record DASSWD010000147.1, read on the forward strand.
GTCCATGGCCAGAAAGCCACTGTTGCAGCAGCAGGGCAAGGGCAACCGGAATCAGGTAGTACGAACCGGCCGCCAGATAGTCCCAGAACAACGGCTGAGCGAGCACCAGTTGACTGGCCTGGCTCTCCGCCACCAACATGGTTGCCACGGCAAACGCAAACAGGGCAATGCTGGCAAAACTGCGCTGGCTGCGCTGAATCAACGCAAACACCAAGGCCAGCAAACCAATCAGCCCGGTCAGGGTAGCGATGATCAACCCCTCTGCCGATTGCTGGATGACCCGCAGCACCAGTTGAGCATGGTCCAGCACACCCACCTCGCCCCAGAGCCCGATGTCGGTGTAATTGGAAAACACCCGGAAATAGACGGTCTTGCCCTGAAAGTCGCCGGGCAACGGAATCTCGTGCCAGGGCCAGCCTTCGAACCGGCCACGACCCTCGGCGTCGAGGGTACCGTACTGGTAGATCAGCGCCTTATCCAGCCAGACCTGAACGATGATATCGACGCTGAAGATGTACAGAACCGGGTCCTGCCATTCGCCGTCCGGCAGCGTGATGCGAAACCAGACGTGTTCCCGGCCTTCCCGCCCCGGCGGGTTTGACGGAAAACCAATGGCCTGCCACTCGGCGGGCTCCGGTGAGCGCACCCAGGCAGGAACACCGTCGGCCTCCACCGGAGAATCACCCCAGCGGAATTCCCATCCCCGGTCCAGCTTCAGCAAATCATCGCTATCGGCAAACGCCGGCACGGCTGAACCAGCCAACAGGAGCAGGAAAAGCAGAACATGCGGCAGAAAACGTGTCAGCACGGGCGCGCCCATGAAGAGGGAGTCACCGTCAGTATAGAACGGAACCCCCGCCTCTGAGTATTGATTGGCGACAGTTTTTTGCTGCCCCCCGTGCCCGCGCTTGTCCGTCCCCGGCCTTTAAAAAAAGCGTTATCGAGGCGTTTACTGGCCGGACTTCAGGCGCTCCCAGTACTTGGCGTATACCTGCAAAGCCTCGTCCCCGATGTCTGTCTGGAACTCAGCGTTCTCCATATCCTCCGGGGCAGGATAACTGGTCCGGTCGTTGGCTACGGCGGGGTCCAGCAGCTCTCGGGCGGCAAGATTGGGCGTCGCGTAGCCGATTTCCTCACTGATCAGCGCGGAAATTTCCGGCTGCAGCACAAAGCTGATGAACTGGTGCGCCGCGTCCGGATTTTCGGCGTTCTTCGGAATCACAAAGCTGTCGAGCCAGGCGATGACGCCTTCCTCCGGATACACGTACTCGAGGCTGGGCAGCGTGTCGCGACCCATCACCGCCTCGCCGTTCCAGATCATGCCGACATCGGTTTCACCTTCCAGATAAGGCATCCGGGGCGCGTCGGAGTTAAACGTTCGCACAGAGGGCATCAGCTCCGTCAGCTTCTCATAGGCAGCCTCGATTTCCTGAGGATCCGTGCTGTTGCCGGAATAGCCCAGCACACGCAGGGCTACATGGAACACTTCACGCATGTCGTTGGTGAGCATTACCCGGCCCTTGAAACGTTCGTCCCAGAGATCCGCCCAGGCGGTGACTTCCTCTTCCACATCGCTGGTGTCGACCGCCAGGCCGGTGGTGCCCCACAGGTAAGGGACGCTGTATTCATTGTTCGGGTCGATGTCCAGATTGACCAGTTCCGGATCCAGATTATCGAAGCCCTCAATCCTGGACCGGTCGATCGGCATCAGCAGCCCTTCCTGGCGCATCTTGCTGACGTAGTAGGTAGACGGCACCGCCAGATCATACACCGCGCTGTCATCGAGCAGCTTGAGGCGGGCATACATGGCCTCGTTGCTGTCGTAGGTGGTGTACACCACCTGAATACCGGTTTCCTCGGTGAAGCGGTCCAGCACCTCCTGGGGCATGTATTCGGACCAGTTGTACAGGTTCAACACCTGCGGTGCGTCGGAACTGCAACCCGCAAGGCTCACGGCCAGCAGGCCCGCCAGTGCCAGTTTCTTCATCGTTTGCTCCTTAACAGTATCCATTGAGACAACATCAGCATGGCCAGTGAAAACACCAGCAACAGTGTGCCGAGGGCGTTAACCTCCGGTTTCAGGCCCACACGCACCATGGAATAGATGCGCAAGGGCAGAATTTCATAACTCGGTCCGCTGACGAACGTGCTCACCACCACATCGTCCAGGGACAGTGTAAACCCCAGTAGCCAACCTGCCAGCAAGGCCGGCATGATCACCGGGATCAGCACCGTGCGGGTCATGGTAAAGTCGCTGGCGCCCAAATCCCGGGCCGCCTCCGGGAGGCTGTCATCAAAACCACTCAATCGGGCCATGACGGTGATTACCACGAACGGCAGGCAGAAGGTGACATGGGCCAGCAGCAGAGAAATATAACCGAGCTGCAGCCCTACCAGCAGGAACAGCGCCAGCAGCGAGATGGCCAGCACAATTTCCGGCGACATCATCACCACAAACAACATGCCGTTCAGCAGTTTTTTGCCCCGGAACCGGTAGCGGTGCAACGCCAGTGCCGTCAGTGCACCGATCAGGGTGGACACGGTAGCGGCCGACAGTGCCAGCCACAGGGAATTCCACAGGGCCCTGACCATGGCCCGGTTGTCGAACAGCTCCCGGTACCAGTGCAGACTCAGCCCGCCCCAGTCATAGCCGGTACGGGATTCGTTGAAGGAAAACACCACCAGCACGACAATCGGGATGTACAGCACCAGGTACACCAGCGTGAGGTAGGTGTTGGGCAGCCAGCGGCTCATGCATTCTCCTCGCCGATGCGCCGTTTCGACAGCCGGTGAGCAAACATCAGGAATGCCATGGTCAATGTCAGCACAATGCTGGCTGCGGCGCCGAAGGGCCAGTTGCGGGCATCCAGAAACTGGTTTTTGATCACATTACCCACCAGCAGATTGCGGGAACCGCCCAGAATGTCCGGCACGAAGAACAGGCCCATGGCCGGCAACAGTACCAGCATGATGCCGGCCAGCACGCCGGGCAGCGTCAGTGGCACCACCACATGGACGAACGTGGACAACCGACCGGCGCCCAGGTCGTGGGAGGCCAACAGCAACTCTTCCCGCAGGTCTTCAAACACCGAGTAGAGCGGCAGGATCATGAACGGCAACAGCAGGTACACCAGTCCGATGATCACCGCACCTTGGGTGTACAGCAGTTGCAACGGCTCATCGATAAGCCCCAGGGACATCAGGCCATTGTTCAGCAGCCCGTTGGCGGCAAGGAGGAGCTTCAGGGCGTACGTGCGCACCAGAGAGTTGGTCCAGAAGGGCACAATCAGCAGAAAAATCAGCAGCAACTGGCGCTGTTTGCCCACTTTGGAAAGCGCCCAGGCGAACGGGTAGCCGATGAGCAGGCAAATCAGCGTGGTCATCGCCGCCATGTACAGCGAGGCCAGGAACACCTCCAGGTACAGCGGATCAAACAGCTGGCGGTAGGCATCCAGGGTAATCGGCAATGAGATGAAACTGGACGGATTACGGGTCATCACACTGGCGCCCACCACCAACAGGTTGGGCGCAAACACCAGGAACAACAACCAGCCCCAGACCAGAATCAGCACCGCCGTGCGGAACGGCTG